>JBAIXS010000202.1:0-2812 GCA_037916395.1 Candidatus Sulfobium mesophilum | reverse complement strand
CCGCTTGAGGCTGCGATTTCCGGCACTAAGGAGATCTCTTTTACGGTTTTGTCCATGAGCACCTCACTGGTTGCAGTCTTTATCCCGATTCTCCTTATGGGCGGTATGGTAGGCCGGTTGTTCCGAGAATTTGCGGTTACGCTCTCTGCGGCAGTCATGGTTTCGCTCGTAGTATCTCTATCTGCTACTCCGATGATGTGCGCCACCTTGCTTAAGCCCGAAGAGCCTCGTAAGAGGGGTGCATTTTACCGTATGAACGAACGGATTTTCGGCTGGATGCATTCGAGTTACGAGGTGAGCCTTGCCTGGGCCCTCAGGCATTCCAGGTTCATGATTGCACTGATGTTGTTGACGGTTGTAACGAGCATAGCCTTACTTATCTTTATTCCAAAGGGATTTTTTCCGGAGCAGGACAGCGGTCGTCTTTCAGGCGGCATCCAGGCCGACCAGCATATATCTTTTCAGGCAATGGAGCAGAAGCTGCTTGAGATAGTCAATATAATCAGGCAGGACCCTGACGTAGTTCATGTGACAGGATTCACAGGCGGCGGAGGCTCCACAACGAATACCGCCCGTATGTTTATAACATTAAAGTCGTTTGAAAAGAGAAAATCGACCGCGATGCATGTCATCGGCAGGCTGCGTAAAAAGCTTTCAATGGTGCCGGGCGCGCCCACTTTCCTGGCCCCTGTGCAGGACCTGCGTATCGGGGGCAGGATAGGCAATGCCTTATATCAGTTTACCCTGACCGGAGACAACGTAACGGAGCTGAACCTGTGGGGCCAGCGCCTGCTGCAAAAAATGCGCAGCATGCCGCAACTTGCAGATGTGAGCAGTGATCAGCAGGATAAGGGGCTTCAGGCTTCACTTGTGATAGACCGCGATACAGCATCCCGGCTTGGGGTCACCCCTAGGCTTCTCGATAGCACACTGTATTCCGCCTTTGGCCAGGAGCAGGTGTCTGTTATGTACACTCCCCTGAACCAGTACCATGTTGTCATGGAGGTGGATCCCCGTTACTGGCAGAGCCCCGAAACTCTCAGGGACATTTATGTAACAGCATCCGGAGGCGCACAAGTGCCATTGAGTGCATTCACACATTACGAACCGACTGCTACTGCATTAGCGGTTAATCATCAGGGCCAATTCCCTGCTGTGACAATCTCTTTTAACCTCTCATCCGGTGTGGCGCTCGGTGATGCAGTTAAATTGATCCAAAACAATATACGGCAGATGGGGCTTCCGGGAAACATCCGGGGCAATTTTGCCGGAACAGCACAGGCCTTCCAGGCGTCCCTCGCAAATGAACCGTTTCTTATTCTTGCTGCGCTCGTTACAGTTTATATCGTGCTTGGAGTATTATATGAAAGCTACATCCATCCTATCACTATCCTTTCCACACTTCCGTCTGCCGGAGTGGGGGCGGTGCTTGCGATGTTAATCTCACGCACGGATTTAAATATCATTGCACTTATCGGAATGGTTCTTCTGATCGGCATAGTCAAGAAAAACGGTATAATGATGATCGATTTCGCACTGGAGGCTGAACGCAGGCAAGGCAAAAGTTCGGAGGATGCTATATACCAGGCTTGTTTGCTCAGATTCCGCCCTATCATGATGACTACCATGGCGGCGCTTTTGGGGGCATTGCCGCTTGCTGTCGGCGGCGGGGCAGGATCCGAATTGCGCCGCCCTCTTGGCATCTCGATAGTGGGGGGACTTATCTTCAGCCAGGCGCTTACTCTTTATACGACGCCAGTGGTATATCTCTATCTTGATAGGCTGAGAATCTGGATTGGGAGAAAGAGGGGGAGAATCAGATGAGGTTAATATTGATTTTCTTGCTATTGATGATGACGATTGCCTCATGCACAATCGGTCCTGATTACGTGAAGCCGACAACCGAAGTGCCGCCTTCTTACAAAGAGACAGAAGGATGGAAGAAGGCGGAGCCGAAAGATGCAATGATAAAAGGGGCGTGGTGGGAGATGTTCAATGATCCTCAGCTGAACAATCTCGAAGAGCAGGTCGACATCTCTAATCAAAACGTTGCCGTGGCAGAGGCCCAGTTCAGGCAGGCCCGTGCACTTGTCCAGTCTGCCCGTTCCGGCTACTTTCCAACGGTAACGGCAGGGGCCTCTTTCGTGCGCTTGCGCAGATCTGCCAATGTCAGCGGAGGCACCTTTTCCGCTGCTAACACCACCTCCGACTTCCTACTTCCGGGCAATGTGTCATGGGAGCCTGACATCTGGGGCAAGGTCCGACGCACGGTGGAGTCTGCGCGAGCAAATGAAGAGGCGAGTGCTGCAGACCTCGAAGCAATCCGGCTGAGTGCACGTGCTGAACTGGCGCAGGACTATTTTCAGCTTCGTGCGCTCGATAAAGAGAAGGAGCTGCTGGATGAGACGGTTGTTGCCTTTGAAAAGTCCCTCGAACTTACTAAGAACAGGTATGCAAGCGGGGTAGCATCGCGGGCAGACGTGCTTCAGGCCGAGACTCAGCTTAAGTCCACTCAGGCGCAAGCTATTGATATCAGCGTTCAGCGGAGTCAGCTTGAGCATGCGATAGCTCTGCTAATCGGGAAGCCTGCGGCTGTCTTTTCCCTTCCTGCCGCCGGGCTTACTGCGGCGTTGCCGGCTATCCCCGTGGGACTGCCTTCGGAGCTTCTCGAACGGAGGCCGGATATAGCCGCAGCAGAAAGGCGCGTCGCTTCTGCTAACGCGCTTATCGGCGTGGCAGAGGCGGCTTTTTATCCGACTGTTACGCTGAGCGCTACGGGAGGGTTTGAGGGCTCGTCTCTGTCGAGATGGCT
>JBAIXS010000201.1:0-3680 GCA_037916395.1 Candidatus Sulfobium mesophilum | reverse complement strand
CGATTAGCCATGATCTCATCTCAAAACTTGGCGGAAAACTTTGGTACGAACAGACTGACGGAGGCCATCCCAACTTTAAGTTTTCACTTCCAAAATAGAGCGCTGGACCGCATTCTCAGCCTTAGGCCGATGATCGCCTATCAAAAGAGTAATTTATAGTTTTCTGTGAATCTTTGTTCCACAGCGAGACAGGCACTTCGTAAACCCAGGTCACCCAAAAGAGTGAAGTGTTTAACCAGTAATTGTTGCCCTGCGAAAATAGCGCTTGCGTCGCTTAGTCGGTTGAGTCGGGAGGCAGGACTTCTTCCTCAGCACGAATACATCATCTCCTCTGGACAGTAGAATCCCTTCAGGATGAACCCAGCTATCTTGAGCGCACGTGGTTTGGATGTAGGGCTGTATACCTTCGTGGTATTATGGCGGGAAACTCGTAGATAAATAGTCCTCTGAATGTGACCGTAGTCAAACCGTGAACAATTTGCTTTAAAATAGTAATTTAGATAATATTAACAATTGGTTTGGAGTGTTCGAAGGCAAGTTCGAGTCCCGCCTTCGGCACCATAAATTTCTTTCCATTCAGTAGGCTTTGGTACACTAACTGACAAATTAATAAGCTGCGCGGAGAGTCGTGTGACAAATTCTCAGGGAATACTCATCTTTAATAAAAACGAAAGCGAAAGGGAGCGTCTCCGCACGCTCATAAAGACTCCAGACACGCTGGTTCTTGATGCCTCTGACACTCTTGAAGCATTTCATATTCTCCGGACTGTAAATATAGCGGTCGTCCTAGTGGGTAGTGATATCGCCGGAATTGGCAGGCAGAAATTCAAAGATCTTGTGGAGATGCTGCGTCCTGGCGTGCAGACTCTCTTCACGTCTCCCTTTTCAATTCATGACAAAGAGTTTTCCGTTAACATCGAAGAATGTCTGAAACTCATAAACGGTTATGTAAAAAGTGAAAGCAATAGTAACAGGGAAGTTACTGGGGTGAAGAAATTTGCCTTGGCATTGGCTGACAGGATGCTTCAGATTTTTGCTGTGAATGATAAATACTTCTTTAAGAATGGCCATTACGTTTCACAGCTGGCCAGAAGAATAGCCCTGCGAATGGGCCTCGAAGAGGATCTTGTCGATGCCATACAGATGGCTGCTCTGCTCAGGGATTTAGGCAGGGTTGTGATATATCAGCAAATTCTGGATGAAAGCAGGAGACTGACTCAAACCGAACTTGCACCTGTCAGGTCACATCCGATACACACGATGCAGATACTGAGGGAGGTGAGTTTCCCTTGGAACCTGGACTCTATGATCAGTCAGCATCATGAACATTATGACGGCAGAGGGTATCCCCTTGGTCTGAAGGGGAGGGCTATATCTATCGGCGCCCGTATCATCGCCGTGGCCGACGCCTATTTTGCGGTGACTTCCGACAGGCCGTACCGCAACGCACTCCGCAGAGAAAAGGCAATCCTGGAAATCAAGAAGAACGCAGGCACTCAGTTCGATCCCGAGATTGTGGAGAAATTTCTCGAGATTATCAGCGCAGAACAGGAACAGGGAGCTCAGAAAGATAGTATTCTCGTATTCGAACTTGAACCAAATGTTGCCATGATGTTGAAATTGACCCCTTCCGCCGGTGAAATGGACGTATTGCATGTCAGGGACCCTCTGGAGGCCTTAAGCCTTCTAGGCGCAAACAAACCTCAGTATGTGATAGTGGACATCGAACCGCTGGACCCGGAAATTTTCATGGAGTTTTATAAAACGGCGCAACGGATGCCGGATGCAGCCGGCCGTATGTTCCTGCTGATTATTCCTGACATCAGTTATCTCAAATTTTTTGACGGCGATTTAAAAAATAACGTCGAATATCTTATTAAACCTCTTAAGATTGAGCAACTCCTTTCAAGGATCAAAGGGATTCCGTTTGAGGCGGAGCAGTCTGTTTCCAGCCCTAGCAATGAAGGTCTTACCGGAAGTATAGAGGAATTCAGCCTCACTGACATTATCCGGATTTTGAGTCTGGGCTTAAAAACAGTGCGGGTAGAGGTGAAGCATGACGAAACGAAAGGCACGCTTTACCTTCGCCGTGGGCAGTTGGTGCACGCATTTGTAGGGAATCTCCGGGGCACCGAAGCCTTCTTTGAACTCATGAAGTTGGAGAGGGGGACTTTTTGCATCGTACACGGACAGGTGACTGGAGAAGTCAGCATAACTTCAGACACAATACGTCTTTTGACGGAGGCTTCATCTCTGATTGGAGGGCAAAAGACCAGACAGAGCAGTTCAAGCGAAGGGTTTTAATTCCCGGATAAACCTGACTTGCTCCAGGATCTGAATGTCTAGAAGACTGTGCGGAGATGTTTGGACATTCAAATGAGGCCTTAAGACCGGTTTTATTCAATCATAACAATTTGCGGCGCTTGCAGTTTAAATGGTTTGGGGGTTGAGTAAGCTGTCTTTGGCTTGACGAATGTATTGATCAGTGACAGTATGAGCATCGCTCCGATTACACTAGCCAAAACATGAAATAATATTATATGAAATGCGAAAGCCCACAATTTCTCGGATATGGTAATGCCTCCTCCGAACATTTTTCTATCTTCTCACCCCTCTGTCGCCATCAATTCTTTTGCCCTTGTTACGAGGGCTTACAACACGTTAATTATCCATATCTTACTATAAAGCGGTACTATCATCCACATAAAAAAATTACAAACCTGCCGATTGACGATTTAACTCTTGTCTTCTATCGGAAAGAAATTTCAACACGATATGCCCTTTTGCCTTTGTATCGTCTGATACATGTTCAATCGTGCCACGGTGTTCGTTCACCAATAAATTCACTAACCGCAGGAGCAGATTTGGCGCTGTCTCTGGATGTCCCGGCAGAGATTTCATTTCCATCTTAAATCGTTCCTCCGATCCCTTATAGGTCACCGAAATCTGGACACTCCTGCGCGAATAATCTTCCCGCATCGGCACTGCAGTTGCGAAGGTAGGTCTAGGAGTGACAAAAGATGATTTGGTCGAAAAAGCGATTTCCCCGCCAAAAGGCATTACAGTATTGGCATATTGGACGATGGAATCTAAAATAAACTCCATATGTTCATCCGGTACAACAGTTTCAGGCAGTTCCTTTTCGAGTTTCTTAAATACCGTGATATTTTTTGCTTCCAGTTTATTATGATGCTTCTCTAACGTCTTCTCGATGAGGGTGTTTACAGTGTCCTTCCTGGTAACTGCAGCTGTTGATCTGACGTAATTAAGGAAGCCATCAAGCAACAAATCAGCTTGTTCTATCAGACTGCTGATTTGTGCGAAATACTCGTCAAAGTCCTTATTAACAAGCTTATTATGCGTGCGCTGTGAAAGATCCCGGATATTGCACAGCATGCTCTTGGTGCTGTGGATCACATCTAACACCAGGGGACTATCCATTAAGAAAAATCGCTGATCCCCCCCTGTGACGGGGCTGGGGGAGGGGAGAATCTGAACAGTCCCGAAGATACAAAAGGGTCGCTTTGGTTCCCCACATCGTCTTTTGACGTAATGCCGATATAGTACATTCCCGGACTTGTTGGAAATTCAGGCCAGTCATCCGGAATAATCAACTCCGTGCTGCCTGTAACTTCCTTGGAGACTATTCCCGGGGTAGCTTCCCATTTGAAGTTCTCAGG
>JBAIXS010000200.1:0-6092 GCA_037916395.1 Candidatus Sulfobium mesophilum | reverse complement strand
TTCCGGCTTCATTGGCAGACGTCTCACCCTTATGCCGGAGGCATTGAAGACCGCGTTGGCAACAGCTGGTGCTATGGGAGGTAGGCCAGGTTCCCCCACCCCGCTCAGCGCTTCGGTACTCTTAATAATATGGACTTCTATCTCAGGTACCTCACTCATCCTTATCAGCCGGTAATCGCCAAAATTGGATGTCTCCACGCCCCCTTTTGAAAAATTCACCTTCTCCTTCAACGCAGCGCTCAGGCCCATTGTGATTGCCCCTCTTACCTGGGCGGTGATGATCGCAGGATTCACGACCGGTCCGCAGTCGATCGCACATACTACCTTATGGACCTTTATGGTCCCTTCCTTCTTGTCGACTGAGACCTCTGCCGTCTGGGCCACGAAAGTCCCGAAAGAAAGTACCATTGCTATCCCTCTTCCTTCGCCCCGTTTTGCCGGCTTGCCCCATCCCGACTTTTCAGCCGCAGTTTCAAGAACACGATACGCCTGCCGGTGGTTCTTCAGCAGCCCCAGGCGAAACTCAAGGGGGTCCTTGCCTGCCAGGTGTGACATCTCATCTATAAAACTCTCAAGAGTAAAGCCGTTATGTGATGCCCCCACCGAGCGCCAGAAACCCACGGGGACCGGTGTATCTATCCTCACATATTCGACCGAGAGGTTCGGCACCTCATACTGAAGGTCCGACAGGCAGTCCACAGCTGCAGGATCTAAGCCGCCTTTCATCCTGGCGGAAAACGCGCGCGCGAAGATAGACGGGCAAACAACCTTGTGCGACCATGCAACAAGCCGATTGCCTCCGTCAAGTCCGCCTTCTATCTTCGTGCTGATCCCGGGCCGGTAGAAATCGTTCTTCAGGTCCTCTTCCCTTTTCCATAGCACCTTGACAGGCTTACCTGTCGCCTTGGAAAGCTGTACCGCTTCTTCAACAACGTCTACTTCCGCCCTTCTGCCGTAGCCACCGCCCAGGTAAGTGGTATGCACCATTACCTGCTCAGGCTTCAGCCCCGTCTCCTTCACCGCATATTCGAGTACGGCGGTCTGATGCTGTGTCGGCACCCATATCTCGCATTTGTCCTTCTGGACGTGTGCAGTACAGTTCATCGGCTCCATTGCTGCATGGCATAGATATGGCAAAAGATATGTCGTGTCATGCTTCTTAGCGGCCTTTTCAAGGGCGGTCTTCACATCCCCATTCTTTTTCGCGATGATACCGCTTTTTGAAAGGTCTTCCGTAAATACCTTCTCGAGGCTTGCATTGTCCATGTCCGGTTCGACCCCCTTTTCCCATTTTGCGTTCAGGGAGTCCCTTCCCTTCCAAGCCGCCTCGAGTGTTTCGGCGCAGACAGCTATGCCGCGCTCGATCCGAACGACTCCGGTTACTCCTTTAATTTTCATCGCGGCATCTTGTTCGTAGTGAAGAGGTTTTGCGCCGTATGCCGGCGGCCTATCGATCGCGGCATAAAGCATGCCGGGGACAAATGAGTCTATGCCGAACTGCGCCTTTCCCTGGACCTTATCCGGTATGTCCAGACGGTCCATGGGAGTGCCGATGAAGGTAAACATGCCCTCCTTCTTAAGGACAGGGTTTTGGGGGACGGACAGTTTAGATGCCTTAAGTGCCAGATCACCAAACGTCATCTTCCTGTCTCCGCCCTTATGCCGAACTATCCCCATAGACGGTTCACACTCGCTTACAGGAACATTCCATGTTTCAGCTGCGGCCTTCACAAGCATCTCCCGGGCGGCAGCCCCGGCCTTTCTGAGCGGGTCGTACATGTGTTTTACGCTCGTGCTTCCGCCTGTTAGTTGCCGTCCTGAGACAGGGTCGTTATATTTGCTGTCCGCGGGCGCCGCCTCCAATTTCACCTGTTTCCAGTCGGCATCGAGCTCATCGGCAAGGATCATCGGGAGCGATGTATAGACACCCTGCCCCATCTCGGACTTGTTGACGACCAGAGTCACTACATTGTCCGGAGTTATCCTGATCCATACTTCGGGACTGAAAAGAGCGGCCTCTTTTTGTGCCTCGGCTTCGGATAAGAGACGCGTCCCAAAAGGCGTTATAGAGACGGCAACGACGAGGCCTGCCCCGGTCAGAGATTTTTGGAGAAATTCCCGGCGTGTTATCGAGGTATTCATTTCCTTCCCTCCTTTGCTGCGGTATAGATGGCTCGCTTGATGTAAGAATAAGTACCGCATCGGCAGAGATTTCCATCCATCGTCTTCACGATCTTTTCTTCGGTAGGGTTCTTGTCTTCTGCTAGAAGCGCTGCAGCCTGCATTATCTGGCCGGACTGGCAGTATCCGCATTGCGGGACCTGTTCCTTTATCCATGCCCGCTTCACAGGATGGTCCTCAGGAAGACCTTCGATCGTGATGATCTTCTTTCCCTGGGCCTCGGACACCGGGACCTGGCACGAACGTTCGGCCTTTCCGTCGATATGCACCGTACAGGAACCGCACATGCCGATGCCGCAGCCGAACTTGGTGCCTGTCAGCCTTAAGTGTTCCCTTATGACCCACAGAAGTGGGACATCAGGGGCCACATCCACTGAGTGATGCTTCCCGTTGATTTCGAGAGATATCATTATTGCCTCCTTTGCCAAGAAAAAGAAACCTTATCGCTTGTTCTGTGATTGCGTTAACATAATTGCAGTTAAGAAATTCATTATTTACTACAAGCTACTAGAAGAAATGTCACATGTCAATTCGGAGGCTGTTTCCTAATGAACGGAATCGGCATTTACTTAAACCACATTCATAAACTTTCTCGTTATGCAAATATAAAGGAGGAGACTGTCTTTGAGCGGCTTCATTTTCTCGTATTGCACGCCGTGGGCAAGGCGAGAAAATGCCCCTTAGCGGAGCGGGAATGAGCGAAAAGACGGTCTGCCGTTTATTTATGAAAACTATCCGTAAGGTTATATATTAATCTGGATGTGCTGAACGATTTAGATCTTCCAAAAAGAAGGAGGCAGCTCCATATTCCGGAACTGCCCCCAGATGCAAAGCATTAAAGATAGGTTTTATTTTTTCTTCTTTTCCTCTTTCTTCTTCTCTTCCTTTGCCTCAATGCTGGTTGCCTTCATAGTGTAGTGGATTGTCACCTTGGAACCCACCTTGAGGTCACCGGTAACTTTGGTGTCCTTATCGCGGGCGATCTCCCATTTTTCCTTCCCTTTCTGCACCGTAACGGAATCGTTTGTTACCTCAAGCACGGGACCGGTAACCTGATAAGACGTTGTGCCCGCAAACGAGAACGAAGCGAACAAAAGAAAAGCCAAAAAAAGAATTGTGATGCGCTTCACCATCTTTTCCTCCTTATCCTTTTATCTTCTGCTCCCAGGAGCAATCACTCAAATTTTCCACTTACTTTACAGTAATTAAATCTTTGATCTTGTTAAAGCTCCCCTCTTTAATACCTTTGACCTTCATAATATCTTCATTGGTCTTATAGGGTCTTCCATCAATAATGGCCTGGGCCTTCACCGGTCCTATTCCGGGGAGTGCTTCAAGCTCCTCCTTGCTGGCGGTATTGATATTAACCTTCTGCCCCGGCGCAAGCTTTGCCGGAGCAGCCTGTTTTTCAACTGCAGATGGGGCCTTTGAAGCAGGGGCAGCTTTTGAAGGAACAGACGGTGCAGGAGCTGCCGGCGCCCCTGAAGGGGCTGCTGGCTGGGGACCTTTCGGCGCGCCCACCGTTACCATGCCTTTTAGGGCGTCCACTTTCCCTTTGCTCATCCCCTTAACTTTACCGAGCTCATCGACATTCTTATACGGTCTTCCCTTGATAATTTCCTGTGCTGTTTTGGGGCCAACGCCGGGCAATGACTCGAGTGTCTTCTGATCCGCAGTGTTAAGGTCAACTGGTCCACTCGGGGCCTTGGATGGCGCAGCCTTTTCTGCGGACTTCTCAGAAGATGCCGGTGCCTTGGCAGGTTTTGTTTCCTTCTTTGCCGGCTGAGCCGGCGCGGCAGGGCCTACCGTAACGAAAGGCTTCAGTGCCTCTATTTTTTTGGCGGAGAGTCCTGCTTTTGAAAGTTCATCCACCGATTTGTATGGACGATTCGCGATAATCTTCTTCGCTGTCGCTGCACCAACACCCTTAAGCCCTTCGATGTCCTGCTGCGATGCGTTATTAAGATCTACAAGCGCCTTCGCTTCCTTTGCAAACGAGCCGGTAACGCTCAAGCCTGTCACCACGATAGCTGCAACAAAGAGTAGCAACCACCGAAACTGTAGTAGCGCGGTGCTTCTTTTGTTCATGGCATCCTCCTTTTTTAAAGTAACAATATACTTTTTCCGTCAATGCTTTTTTGATGCATTTATATCATCGGCAAGGGTGCTTGTCAATAAATTATTTTGACCATTTCTTGATCTTTATAAGAGAACGAGTAGGAGATAATTTCCCATAAGCCCTTCAAAAAACTCACGGGAAATTGCGGCTATAATTGAAGTATGCTTGAGATCGATGGTAGTTACGGCGAGGGCGGAGGACAGATCCTAAGGACGGCGCTCAGTCTGTCGTGTCTTCTGAGGAAACCTTTCCGGATTTTCAATATAAGGACGGGCAGAAAAAAGCCCGGACTCATGCCCCAGCATCTTAGCTGTGTGCAGGCCCTTGCGCTCATTTCAGGTGCAAAAGTGCGCGGCGGCGAGATAGGCTCTACTGAATTGGTCTTTGAGCCTGAAGACCCGAAACCGGGAGAATATTTCTTCGACATAGGCACAGCCGGATCAACGACCTTGCTGCTTCAGGCAATTCTACCTCCGCTGATTTTTCAAAAAGAACGTTCGCGTATAACGCTTACAGGCGGCACACATGTTCCATTCAGCCCGCCTTATCACTACGTCGCCGATATCTTTATCCCAATTCTTGCGAATCTTGGGATAACACTTCATGCCTCGATTCTTCAATATGGCTTTTATCCAAAAGGAGGCGGCAAGATATCCATCGAAGTCTCGCCTTCTGAAAAGATTAAAGCTCTTACCCTTACTGAAAAGGCAGAGGCCAAAGTGGTTAGCGGCATTTCAGTTGTCAGTGATCTTCCTCTCAGCATTGCAGACAGGCAGAAAAATGCCGCATTAGAGGTTATCGCCCGAAGCGGACTGAAAGCAGGGATTGAAACCTTTAAGGTCACTTCTTACAGTCCCGGCACCTTCCTTTTTCTACAAGCGCGGACCGAAGATTGCCCGGCGGGATTTTCATCCCTCGGTGAAAGGGGGAAAAAAGCTGAGACCGTCGGCAAAGAGGCCGCTGAAGACTTTCTTCACTATTACCATACCGCTGCATGCCTTGACCGGCATCTTGCCGACCAGATAGTGCTCTATCTGGCAAGAGCCGGCAGTAAATCCTCATTCACGACATCGAGTGTTACGGAGCATCTGCTGACAAACCTGCGGATCATAGAAAAGTTCCTCGGCATCAGATATTCGATCCAGGGAGAAAAAGGGGGCAGAGGAAAAGTCACTATTATACCTTGACTCTGATCGGACCGGACACATAAAATTAATGGGGAAAAACATGGTGGGCAGTCGCAGAATCGAACTGCGGACACGAGGCTTTTCAGGCCTCTGCTCTACCGACTGAGCTAACTGCCCATGGACATACATGATACCCATTAGCTTTTTTGATTGTCAACTTATCATTATTGCGCAAATTTTATGTGAGGCAGCCGGTTAGTGAAAAACGCTCTGAGAGAAAAAATAGCTGAATACTTTCCTCCTGTAGTCTCGGCAATACTACTGGCGCTTTCTTTCCCGACAACCGGTATTTTCTTCTTCGCGTGGGTGGCATTTGTTCCTCTGATGCTGGCTCTTTGGAGCAGGAGTCCCCGGCAGGCCTTTTCAGACGGCTATATTTTCGGCCTCATCTACTTTTTCGGAACACTTTACTGGATATATCATTCAATAAATCACTTCGGGGGGGTGCCTTTTATTGCAAGCCTGAGCATCGTGGTCGTGCTATGTCTCTATCTGGGCCTCTATCCGGCAATATTTTGCGTACTCTTCATACAGATGATAAGGAAAACCAAACTTCCCGTCCTCTTCATAGCGCCGGTATTGTGGGTCGTGCTTGAATTCCTCCG
>JBAIXS010000199.1:0-8476 GCA_037916395.1 Candidatus Sulfobium mesophilum | reverse complement strand
CATGCCCATAAACATAAGGAACGCCCATCACATCCATTCTGGACAAATGGGCCGGCAGGGCGGTAGGCTTGAAACGGTCGCGCTGATCATCCAGATAGGAATGCCTCCTGGACTCCTTGACCTCGTTTTCGTGCTCTGCGGTACGAAGGAGAAGTTCGTAATCAATCACCGAATATTTGTCAGCCTTGATCAATTCATATAAAAGGTCCACCTGTTTCCCTGGCGTTTCCACATTATTTTCCGAGCGGCCGATTTCCTCAACCATCGTGGCGTCAGTATCGCTGATAATGATATGCTCTGGCTTCATATCGGCAACCAGATAACCCTTCTTTGCGAGGTCCGATAAAACTTTGTAGTTGATAACTTTAAGATGTTTCACAATTTCATCGTCATTGATGTCAATATGTTCAAAGACTTCCGAAATATTTTTTCCTTCTATCCACTCGTAGATCATTTTGTACTGCTTAAGTATGTCAAGGTCTATGCCGGGATGCTTTGCGTGAATACGGTTAATCTTTGAGCGGGACCTGCCGCTTTGCCATGTCTGCATCCTCTCAGGGGGTACATAAATAGCCAAAGGCCGCTGAGTCTTAACCTTCACGTCCCGTGGCCCATAGTAGCTTTCTCTCATTTCCATGACCAGGGAAAACTCCTCCCAGGGACTGTTAAACTCGGCGTCGCAAAATTCCTGCAGAGTATGCGTGTCAATCGGGACATCCTCTCCCACTCTGCAGTTTTTGACCACGAGATCAAAGCTCTTCCCGTTGACCTCCTTTGTGGGCACCCTGTAAACCGAACTTGTTCCTATCAGTCTTATTTTGTGCTTGTTGAACCATGTTTTTTCATACCAGTTTTCGATCTGAAAATGTTCCAGATAAGGCTCTGCAAAGCGCGTCAGATACAAATCGCCTCCGTCACTGCTTTTCATGTGGGCATATACCACGCGCAAGACATTAACGAGGGTTTTCTTGGGTCTTGCATCTTCCATTCAGCTATGCTCTTCTATTAATTAACTGGCTTCCTTATGCAAGCCGCTTTCTTAACTCATGAAGCTGCTGGGTGAGCCTTTCGGGCAAACGGTCGCCGAACTCAGCGAAGTGTCTTTCGATGTCGGGTATCTCGGCGCGCCATTCTCCCGTATCTACAGTCATAAGTTCTTTCATGCTGTCGGCAGATATGTCGAGGCCGGAGAGGTCAAGGTCCCCTTCATCAGGCATCAGGCCTATTGGCGTTGTTCTTGCGCCGACTTTGCCGTCAATCCGCTCGCACATCCACTTCAGCACCCTGCTGTTATCACTGAACCCCGGCCATAAAAACATGCCCTCCTGGCTCTTCCTGAACCAGTTTACATAAAATATCCGGGGAGCTTTATCGCCGAGCCTCCTGCCCATATCCAGCCAATGCCTGAAATAGTCTCCCATGTGGTAGCCGCAGAAAGGTTTCATCGCAAATGGGTCGCGCCTGAGATTGCCCACTGCCCCGATATTTGCTGAAGTAGTCTCTGAGGCCGCCGTCGCGCCAAGAAAAACCCCGTGTTCCCAGTCATAAGCCTCATACACCAGCGGAATAACCGAGCTGCGCCGTCCGCCGAATATGAAAATATCGATAGGAACACCGGCAGGGTCTTCCCAGTCTTTACAGATTGCAGGGCATTGGGCCGCAAGAGCCGTAAATCTGGCATTGGCATGCGCGGCCTCCTCTTTGCTTTCAGGGGTCCAGTCGCGGCCCTTCCAGTCGATTAAATGGCCTGGTGTCTCGTCTGTCATGCCTTCCCACCAAACGTCTCCGTCGTCAGTGAGAGCACAGTTCGTAAATATTACGTTTTCTTTTACGGTATCCATCGCCATGGGATTGGTATTGTATGATGTTCCGGGCGCTACCCCGAAGAAACCGTTTTCAGGATTAATCGCATGAAGACGGCCATCAGCACCGATTTTCATCCATGCGATATCATCTCCGATGCATTCGCACTTCCAGCCGGGGATTGTAGGGCGCATCATTGCCAGATTTGTTTTTCCGCATGCAGAGGGAAAGGCAGCGGCAATATGGTACTGCTTACCCTGGGGATTAGTCAGACGAAGGATCAGCATATGCTCAGCCATCCAGCCTTCACGCCTTGCCATGGCAGAAGCTATGCGAAGGGCCATGCACTTCTTTCCAAGGAGCGCATTTCCCCCGTATCCTGAACCGTATGACCATATGAGATTCTCCTCAGGAAAGTGGCTGATATATTTATGTTCCATAGGCGCGCACGGCCAAAGCACATCTTTACTCCCGGGAGGCAAAGGTGCTCCGACGGAATGCAGACATGGCACAAATTCACCGTCTTTAGAGAGCATCTCTAAAATTCTGGAGCTTACCCGGGTCATTATATGCATGTTGCAAACAACATAAGGGCTGTCTGAGATTTCAATGCCTATCTTTGCTATGGGGGACCCGATAGGCCCCATAGAAAAAGGAATAACATACATTGTCCGGCCCTTCATGCATCCTTTATAAAGCCCCCTCATGGTGTTTTTCAGCTCATCGGGCGCCAGCCAGTTATTAGTAGGCCCGGCTTCTTCTCTTGAGGATGTACTTATGAAAGTGCGGTCCTCAACGCGGGCTACGTCGCTTGGGTCTGACCGGAAAAGAAAACTCCTGGGCCGCCTGAGCACAATGGCGCTGCCGGCTGCGATCATCTTTGCCATCATCAGATCGTATTCTTCTTTGGATCCATTGCACCAATAGATACTTTCCGGCTGGCACATGTCGGCGACTTCTTTAACCCACTGTTTCAGCTTTTCATTTTTCACGTCGACGTTCATTAAATCTTCTCCTAATAATTTTTTTGTTTCCTCAATCTATAGGCAGCCCATGAGAGATGGTTCCTCTATCGGCACAAATAAAGATTTATCTTAAGATTAAACTACGGAAATGAAATCTTCTCATATTTTATTAATTTCCAGGTCAAAAAATCCATAATTTTGTTATATAATGAACAATTAATGTCCGCCATCGTGATCATACCCGCTCGTTTTTCTTCTACCCGTTTCCCGGGAAAACCCCTTGCACTTCTGCGGGGCCTGCCTATGATCGAACATGTATACAGAAATTCCCTTAACTGCCGCCTTGCTGAAGGTGTGCTCGTTGCAACAGACAATGAGGAGATCTACAACAAAGTCCTGTCCTTCGGCGGCAAGGCGGTAATGACATCGGCTGACCATTCCTCCGGTACCGACAGGATTGCCGAAGCCGCAGCCCTCTTTGATTATGATATAATTGTGAATGTTCAGGGAGACGAGCCGCTCATCAAGCCTGAAATGATAGACGAAGCTATCTCCGTATTGGACGATAGGGAGGCCTCTATCGGCACACTGGCAAAGAAGATTTCAGACCGGAGGGAAATTTTCGACCCCAATATCGTAAAAGTCGTTTTCGATACTAAAGGGTTTGCCTTTTACTTTTCCAGGGCTCCTATACCATATTACAGGGACTTATTTGACGCAACGGAGCCGTTGTCCCGGGATGTTGCAGATCTCTCAATTTTTAAACATATCGGAATATACAGCTATCGCCGGGATGTGCTTAAGGAAATTACGAAATTTGAGCCTTCGCGATTGGAAATGATCGAAAAACTTGAGCAGCTTAGGGCCCTTGAGCACGGCTACAGGATAAAGATTAAGGAGACTTTTTTTGAAACTGCCGGGGTGGATACCCCGGAAGATCTGGAGAGGATAGAAAAATGCCTAAATTCATCTTTGTAACAGGAGGAGTGCTCTCATCGCTTGGAAAAGGCATCGCAGCAGCGTCGATCGGCGCCCTGTTGGAGGCCAGCGGGTTGAAAGTCACGATCCAGAAGCTCGACCCCTACATAAATGTAGACCCCGGCACGCTCAGTCCTTTCCAGCACGGAGAAGTCTTTGTTACCGACGACGGCGCCGAAACAGACCTTGATCTCGGGCATTACGAAAGGTTTACACATATAAGAACTTCGCAGACAAACAACTTTACGACAGGAAGAATTTATTATAACGTAATCTCAAAAGAGCGGCGCGGCGATTACCTTGGCGACACTGTTCAGGTCATCCCCCATATTACTGATGAGATCAAGCAGGCCATCAAGTCCGCAGGCAATGACAACGACGTAGTAATAGTCGAGATAGGCGGGACCATCGGAGACATCGAGAGTCTGCCGTTTCTCGAGGCGATCAGGCAGATGAGATACGACGTTGGAAGAGAAAATGTCCTTTATGTGCACCTTACGCTGCTTCCTTTTATCAAGACCTCAGGGGAGTTAAAGACGAAGCCTACACAGCATAGCGTAAGGGAGATTCGGGCCATAGGCATTCAGCCTGACATCCTTCTATGCCGCACAGACAGGACGCTGACGCCTGAGGCGAAGAAAAAAATCGCCATACACTGCAACATGGACGGCGATGCCGTGATCAATGCCATAGACGTCGAGACTATCTATGAAGTGCCTCTTGCTCTGAGCGCCGAGGGACTGGACAGGCAGATCATAAAGAAACTTTCCCTTCAGGCCAAAGAGGCTGACCTTGGACATTGGAAGGACATTGTAAGGAAAATAAAGGAGCCCAAAAACGAGGTAACCATCGCCATCGTCGGGAAATATGTTGGACTGAAAGACTCTTATAAGAGTCTGACTGAGGCATTGACACATGGCGGAATAGCCAACGACTGCCGTGTCAGCCTCCAGTGGATAGACTCTGAAGAGGTCGAGGTTAACGGGCCTGAAAAATATCTGTCCGATGTGGATGGCGTACTTGTGCCGGGCGGCTTCGGCTACAGAGGCATTGAAGGGAAAATAGATTCAATTCGCTACGCAAGAGAAAAGAGGATTCCGTATTTCGGCATATGCCTTGGGATGCAGTGTGCAGTAATAGAGTTCGCAAGAAACGTCTGCGGGCTGAATGCAAACAGTTCTGAATTCGACTTAAACACTCCAACGCCTATCATCTATCTCATGGAAAAATGGTATGACTTCAGGAAGGGAAAGATAGAGGAAAGGACGGAAAGCACCCAGAAGGGCGGAACGATGCGTCTGGGCGCCTATCCCTGCATCATAGAGGAAAGAACTCTCGCGCATGCCGCTTATAAGACAAAGGAAATCTCAGAAAGACACCGGCACAGGTATGAATTCAACAACGCCTATAAAGGAATAGTTACAAGACTGGGGATGAAGATCAGCGGACACAGCCCCGACGGCGAACTTGTGGAAATAATCGAGATCCAGGACCATCCATGGTTCTTAGGCTGTCAGTTCCACCCTGAATTTAAATCGAGACCCACTGAACCGCATCCCCTGTTTGCGGCCTTTATTGGGGCTGCTGTCAGGGAAAAACGTTCGCTATTCCCCCAGATTGAGATTATGGGCAGAGAAAAACTGGATTGACCAGGGAAATAAAGATAGGGGAAATAGCTTTCGGCAGCGGACGCTGTCCTCTTATAATCGCCGGACCATGCGTAATTGAGTCAGAGGACGTCGTATTTCAGACAGCCGGGCGACTCAAAGACATCTGTGGGCAGGCCGGTATGCCTCTGGTCTTTAAAAGCTCCTTTGACAAGGCGAACCGCTCATCTATCAGCTCCTACCGGGGGCCGGGAATCGACAAGGGGCTCCGCATACTCTCGGATGTCAGGAGCAAGTTCTCTATTCCTGTTATATCTGATGTCCACTCAGTAGATGAGGTTGGGCCTGCATCCGAAGTCCTTGACGCCTTACAGGTACCCGCCTTTCTGTGCAGGCAGACGGATCTTATTATTGCAGCGTCAAAAACGGGAAAACCCGTCAACGTAAAAAAAGGGCAATTCCTTGCTCCCTGGGACGTAAAGAATATCGCAGAGAAATTTATCACTACAGGGAATCGCAACCTTTTCATCACTGAAAGGGGCAGTTCCTTCGGGTATAACAATCTTGTAGTCGACTTCAGGGGACTTCCAATTATGAGTTCTTTCGGTTTTCCGGTGATATTCGACGTCACACACAGTGTTCAACTGCCGGGCGGCCTCGGCAATTCGTCTAGTGGGCAGCGGGAGTTTGCCGAACCGCTCGCGCGTGCCGCCGTGGCTGTGGGGGTGGACGGCCTTTTCATGGAAGTGCACCCCGCCCCCGAAAAGGCATTATGCGACGGGCCGAATATGATAGGATTACATGATGTTGGGAAGCTCCTCATGACCGTGAAAGCTATATATGACGTTATAAAGAAGGAGTCTGGTCAATGATGGTAAGGACAAGAATGAAGAGCAGTCTATTATATATTTTTTGGGCCGTGACGATTGGGACTGCTTTTATGTTATCCGGCGCATATGCCGCTGACTCTTCCCAAAAATCCCTAACATACTCGAACAAGGATCTTCAACCCTATGTAGACTCCTCACCTCGTGAGTTGCGGGAGCCGGATTCGCCTCATCCGAAGGGACCAAATAAGACAAAGACCGCTACAGTCTCACGGGAGCAAAGAGAAAAGGAGTACTGGTGCAAAAAGGCCTCCGGACCGAGGAAGAAGATCCAGAGGTTAAACGATGATATCAGCGAGAAGGAACAGCAATTGGCAGAGACAAGCAGAAATGGCGCCATCCGCAATGGAAAAACTATGGCCCTCAACAAAGAGATCGCCAAAACTCGAAAGCGATTGAAATATGCAGAAAGCGATCTGAGAGACCTTGAGGACGAGGCATACAGAAAGGGAGTTCCTCCCGGATGGCTCAGATGTCAGTTTGAATAGGATGAGGAATGTCTGATTCACAGATAGAAATCATAGAGATTGCCAGAAGGGTGATAAGGACGGAGGCTGATGCGGTAGCCTCCCTGACCGAAAAGCTGGA
Source organism: Candidatus Sulfobium mesophilum (assembly GCA_037916395.1). Lineage (GTDB taxonomy): Bacteria > Nitrospirota > Thermodesulfovibrionia > Thermodesulfovibrionales > UBA6898 > Sulfobium > Sulfobium mesophilum_A. The sequence goes on along the minus strand of JBAIXS010000199.1, from coordinate 1,648 downwards.
CAGCAACTTCGAGAGGGTGATCGATTTGATTTATGACTGCCATGGCAGGGTCATTGTAACCGGCATGGGTAAGTCCGGACTCGTGGGCAAAAAAATAGCTGCTACGCTGGCTTCGACCGGCACACCATCCTTTTTTATGCATCCTGCTGAAGCCAGCCATGGAGACCTCGGCATGGTTACGTCCGATGACGTAATCATCGCCATCTCATATAGTGGAGAGACGGAAGAGCTTTTGGGCATCATACCATTTCTGAAGAGGTTCAACGTAAGGCTGATCTCGATAACAGGCAATTTGCAGTCAACCCTCTCACGCTCGGCTGATGTTTCCCTGGATATCTCCGTAAAGGAGGAGGCCTGCCCGATGGGCATTGTGCCGACTGCTTCGACGACCGCCGCGATGGCCGTGGGCGACGCGATCGCGGTGGCCCTTTTAATAAAACGAGGGTTCAAGGAGGAAGATTTCGCGCTTTTCCATCCGCGGGGCAGCCTTGGAAAGAAATTACTCGTTAAGGTTTCTGACCTCATGCACAAAGGCGATGCGCTTCCGTTGACAGCGCCGGATGTTCCCATGACATCTGCAGTCATCGAGATATCAACCAAGAGGCTGGGTATTACGATAATTGCTGATTCAGACAAGAAGATATTGGGGATCGTTACCGATGGAGATATAAGACGGGGCATTGAACGTTGGGGCAAGAACTTCTTCGATATGACTGCCGAAGAAGTGATGACGAAAAACCCAAGGACCATATCGGCCGACGAGCTTGCAGCAAAGGCGATATCTATAATGGAGAGGCATTCGATTACGTCTTTGCTGGTGCCAGATGAAGAGGGCCGGGCCCTTGGCGTTATTCACCTTCATGATATCCTAAGACAAGGGATAGTTTAGTCTTGGTCCTTCTTTCCCGACTCGCCTGCCGCTAGTCACTACTGGATATTGAAGCCATCAAAGACAATTCTTCTCCTTCATAATGTTCAATAATAAAGTTCTTGAATATTCCGGCTAATGCCGCTTCCACTTTTTTAGACAGCCCACTTTTTGCACAAATGCGAAAGGTTTTTGCGTGAATGCGCGGCACTGTTGGAGAGGAATTGTTTAAAAGCCGATAGTTAGCGCTGGCATGGGGAATGCAATGTTATTTGCAAGAACTAAGAAGGAGGATAAGACGATGAAAACATACTCAAAGAAGCTGACATACATAGGGGCAGGGTGCGGAGTGGTATTGTTTGCGGTGTTTGGATTGCTTCCCGGATCATTCCTTGGCGGCATAATGGGACTTAATGTGGCAGGAGCGCTTCTTGGGCTTCCGCTTGCCTCAGGTGTGGCTTCAAGGCTGATTGTGGCGGTATCGATGATAACAGGGGTGATGGTTTCAGGGATTATGTTCATAACGGCAAGTTCGCTTGCAGGCTGGCTTATCGGCACGGTGATCGACGCGTTAAAGGCAGAGAAGAAGGACCTGGCAACAGTAGAGCATAAGTAATAATTGACAGATAACAAATAAAAAACAATAAAAGGAGGAAGTGTCATGAAGGAAGAAAGAAAAAGGACGATGAAGGTAGGGACGAAGATAGGGGCTGCTTTGGGTGCGATAGTGTTTCTGGTGTTTGGGATTGTGCCGGGGTTTTATTTCGGCAGCTACGGGGC
>JBAIXS010000198.1:0-8046 GCA_037916395.1 Candidatus Sulfobium mesophilum | reverse complement strand
TTTTTTATCCCAAAAAAGGAGATTTCATCTCTTTCGTTGGTAACCTCTTTTCGCGTGCATTCACCCGCGAGGTTGAGAAGGCCTTCAGGGAGGTTTCTTCATTTCCGGTGGAATCCCTGAGCGCACCTGCGTTCATCCCGGGCGTCGATTTTTCAGACCACCGGAGTTTCTGGAAATTCGGATACCGGGCCTTCATGATTACGGACACCGCTTTCTATCGAAACCCAAACTATCACTCCCCCGGAGACACCGCCGGAACGCTCGACTATGAAAAGTTAGCTGAAGTTGTAGCGGGCCTTTACAAGGCACTCAGAAACATATAAGAACTTTATCTAAAAATCTCAAAAAGCTGCTATATTCGCGATTCAATCCCGAACGCCTTCGGAAAAGAATGCCAGAATTCTTCTGAAAAAGAAGAAAGATTCCGGACGAGCCGGAATGACGCTATGGGGTTGATAAATATTGTGATTATGAAACAGATTCTAGTAAACAGAAACAGACGCCGCTGGCATATGTGGAAAAAAACTTTATCTGCGCCACCTTTGCAAGACTTTTTTAATCAGCATATCCGGATATGTTTTCTGTTAAAGACTTAGATACAATGATGACCAAATTGCGACATTATAAAGTTTTTTGGAGCATGTGCCAGCGCGTGAGTCACTTCGCTTTGCGATGAAGTGCTATAATTCTGAATGCGTTTTATCGCCGACCTTCACATCCATTCAAGATATTCCAGGGCAACGAGCAAGGAAATGACGCCGGAGGTCCTCTGGAAATGGGCCCAGCTGAAAGGGATTTCAGTGATCGGCACAGGAGACTTCACCCAGCCTCAGTGGCTCAGGGAGCTGAAGGAGAAAACAGAGCCAACAGGCAGCGGTCTCCTGACGTTAAGGAAGGAATTTTGGAGAAAAGACGTCCCTGTATCCTGCCGGGCCGATGTTTTTTTTCTCCTCTCTGCAGAGATAAGCTGCATCTATAGAAAGAACGAAAAGACGCGGAAAATACACGCTGTCGTGCTTTCCCCATCTTTCGAGGACGTGGAACGGATTAACAGCGCACTTTCCAGGATAGGAAATCTCTCTGCGGACGGACGTCCTATTCTCGGCCTTGACGCCAAGGACCTGCTAAGTATCGTATTGGAGTCGTCACCTTCCTCCCTCCTGGTGCCTGCGCACGCGTGGACCCCGCATTTTTCGGTTTTCGGGGCCGCCTCGGGTTTTGATTCCCTGGATGAATGCTTTGAAGAACTGACCCCGCATGTTTATGCGGTCGAGACAGGTTTATCGTCTGACCCCGCCATGAACTGGAGACTCTCCACACTTGAGGGGCTCACCCTGATCTCCAACTCGGATGCCCATTCCCCCTTAAAGATCGGTCGTGAGGCCACAATCTTCGACAGCGGCCTTTCCTATGGGGACATTCGCGAATCGATAAGAACGGGAAAAGGGCTTCAGGGAACAGTAGAATTCTTCCCGGAAGAAGGGAAATACCATTATGACGGACATAGATCCTGTGGTTCATGCCTAAAGCCAAGGGAGACAATCATGCGCGGCGGCCTGTGTCCGGCATGCGGAAAGCGCGTAACTATCGGGGTCATGCACAGGATAGAAAGGCTTGCTGACAGGGAAGAGGGCTTCAGGCCCAAAGGAGCTCCGCCATTTTATTCAGTCATTCCTCTGCACGAAATTATTGCAGAGGTACTTAAAGTCGGCGTTGCCAGTAAAAAAGTAGGAACTGAATATGAACAGGTTATCGGCAGCCTCGGCAATGAACTAAGAGTCCTTTTAGAAATCCCCCTTGAAGATATCGGGACAGTCGGCAGCACCCGCCTCATGCAGGCGATAGATAAGATGCGCAAAGGAGAGATTTCCATTTCGCCCGGATATGATGGGGAATATGGCAAGATACATATCTTCGAACGCTAATTGCCTGCTGGTGCAGCAGTTCAGACGTAGTTTCGTTTTGATGGTTTCCTGAAAAAAGAAACAAGTAAAACTCCGGCAACGAAGCCGCCGATATGACCCCACCAGGCGACCCCTCCCCCCGACGATGGCAACACCTGTGCGACGGTTCCCGAAAATAGCTGTATAAGGAACCACCACCCGAGAAACAGCACTGCCGGCACCTCTATCAGCCACGGAATAATAAAAATCGGGATAAACGTCAGGATCCTGGCCCTGGGAAAAAGCACGTAGTATGCCCCCATAACTCCGGCTATTGCGCCTGAGGCGCCAATGACAGGCATATCGGACCGGGGACTGAAGTAGATATAGAACATGCTTGCCAGGACCCCTGCTATCAGATAAAAAACAAGGAACCTGCTGTGTCCCATGCGGTCCTCGACCTTGCTGCCGAATATCTTGAGAAACCACATATTGCCCAGGAAATGCAGCCATCCTCCATGAAGAAACATTGTCGTCAGAAACGACAGGTAATCAACAAGCGGAAGGCCGTGGCGGTGGCGTCCCGTGTACTCAACAGGGACTATCCCGAAATAATATGTCAGCTCTTCAAGCAAATCCTGCGGCAAGGTTGTCTCAAAAAGAAAGACAATCCCGCACAGTATTATGAGCGTCCAGGTTGTCGAAGGGAATCTTCTGTTTGGTACGGTGTCCCGGATAGGAAACATGTCGGATTATCCAGCTATGAAGTATCAGCCCTTGTTATTGCCTTCGCCAGCCTGCACAATGAAAAACGTTATCGCCTCAGGATGCCGTCCAGAATTTCGTTCAGATTACGGCAGAGCCTGAATCCGTTGCCACTGCAGGCTTTGTTCCACGGGAATAATAAACCCGAAGCAAATGCCCCTCTTTCGACCGCCTTCTCCAGCACAAGAGGAGAATCATCCACTACAACATCGGTCAAGGTGCTGAACAGATCGGTCTTATTGTTGGAAAGATGAAGGTAATCATAAAAAAGGCCATGACGCTTCAGCCACTTTTCGGTCTGTTTTCTGTAATCAGGAGATCTGTGGCTTGCTATAGTAATATGATAGCCGTTTTGCTTCAATGCCAGGAGAAAGCCTCTGGCTTCAGCATATGGCTGGTACCTTTCGCTGTCCTGATTAGCGTGAATGGTATTGATCGCCCTGTTGAAATCATCCTCTGAACAGTATCCCTCCCATATGTCCCAGCGGGTCCAGAAATCAGGGGTGGGGAAGTTTGCATTTACCTTTATCAGTTCCTCATAAAAGGCGTCGCAAAACTGCCACAGGGTGTTGTCTATGTCTATGATCGCTTTTTTGCCCATTGAGCTTCAGATATTATAACCCAGCATGCATCAGTTGACATATTTATATTCTCAATCTCTGTTTGGACTGCGGACTTCAAATTCGTCCGCCTTCAGAGGGCATACCTTGTTTTTGAAGAATTCATAGTACAAAAGAGGTACGGCCAAAAGAGTCAACGCGGTAGCAGCAATGGCTCCAAACATCATGGCTATGGCAAGACCCTGAAAGATTGGGTCGAAAAGCATTACAAATGAACCCACAACCACTGCTGCGGCAGTCAGCACTATCGGCCTGAACCGAACGGCGCCCGCTCTAATCAGGGCGTCCCTTAGTCCTCCGCAATCACGCCATTCCATCTGGACAAAGTCTATGAGCAATATGGAGTTCCTGACGATTATCCCCGCCAGCGCAATAAACCCTATCATTGACGTAGCGGTAAAAAATGCGCCGAATATCCAATGCCCTGGAAGAATACCGACGAGTGTCAGGGGTATTGGAGCCATGATAATCAGGGGAGTAATAAAATTTCTGAACCATGCCACCACCAGGATATATATAAGAATCAGCACAGCGCCAAACGCAATACCAAGATCCCTGAAGACCTCAAAGGTTATATGCCATTCACCGTCCCACTTCATGGAGTAGGTGTCTTCAAGCCATGGTTGCACGGATGAATATTGTTTAAGCTCATAGCCTTCGGGAAGCCTCAGACTTTTTATTTTGTCCTTCATCTTCAGGATTGCATACGCCGGGCTTTCTGCCCCGCCGGCCACATCCCCCGTAACATAGACCACCTTCTTTAAATTCTTGTGATAAATGGTCTTGTCCTCAATCCCCTCCCTGATCTTTACCAATTCGGAAAGCGGTACGAGAGCGCCTGATGAGGAAGGGATCGAGACCTCTCCGAGCGATTCAATGCTTGATCTGTTTTGGACAGGCATCCTCAGGAAAAGTTCAACAGGTTCCTTCTCCCTCTCGAGGTGCGCAAGTCCCGCAGGAGTGCCGCCGAGAGCGGTTCTGAGACTCTGAGATACGGCGTCAGTTGAGATGCCATTTCTCGCAGCCTTTTCCTTATCCACGTCAAACGTAATCTTCTTATGGTCTTCCTCCACATACCAATCTACATCAACAACGCCCTCTGTCTGCTGAAATATTTTTCTTATGTCCTTTGCTATCGCTATCCGTCTTTCTGTCTCGGGGCCGTACACCTCGGCCACCAAGGTACTCAGAACTGGTGGACCAGGCGGAATCTCGGCTACCTTAAGTTTTGCGTTATATCTGTCGGCAATCTTTTTGAGTTCAGGTCTGATTCTCTTGGAGATGTCGTGGCTCTGAGCCTTTCTCTCATCCTTTGCTGCGAAGTTGACCTGAATATCTGCCATGTTACTTCCAGACCTCAAAAAATAGTGTCTTACAAGACCGTTGAAATTATAGGGTGCGGCGGTGCCGATATATGCCTGATAATCCGTGACTTCAGGCACTGTCTTAAGGTATTCTCCCATTTCCCTGGCCAAAGATGCAGTTTCTTCCAGGGTGACACCTTCGGGCATATCAACGATCAACTGGACTTCGCTTTTGTTGTCGAAGGGAAGCATCTTGAGCTTTACACCCTTAAAAGGGATTAGCAGCAGCGACAGACAAAGGAGCGCAAAAACGGTGCAAAGCGCAACAATACGTTTAAATTTATTATCTAAAAGGGGGCCTAACATTCGTTCATACAGCCTATGCATGCCTGAGCCCTCATTATGGGCACCCGGAGTCACTCCCTTCAACACCTTGTAGCTAATCCAGGGACTTACGATAAATGCGATGAGGAGCGAAAAGATCATGGCAGCCGACGCGCCGACCGGAATAGGCCTCATATAAGGTCCCATAAGCCCTGAGACAAAGGCCATGGGCAGGAGGGCCGCGATCACAGTAAAGGTCGCCAGAATGGTAGGGTTGCCCACCTCGTCTACCGCCAATGCCGCGGTGAGTGGTCCAACCTTATGCAATTTAAAATGTCTGTGGATGTTTTCGACCACCACTATGGCATCATCGACAAGGATGCCAATCGAAAAGATCAACGCAAAAAGGGTCACCCTGTTTAAGGTGTACCCATAAATATAATTGATGAAAAGAGTGAGCGCAAGTGTAACAGGCACTGCCACGCCGACCACAATCGACTCCCTCCATCCTAAGGCAAGGGCAATAAGTATTATCACTGAAATGGAGGCGATAAGCAGATGTTCCAAAAGCTCGTCCGATTTTTCCTTTGCCGTCTCCCCATAATTTCTTGTCGTGGTTATCTGGATGTCCGAAGGTATAAGTTTCCCCTTCAGTACATCGATCTTTTTTATGGCCTCGTTGGCGACGACGCTGGCGTTTGCTCCCTTTTTCTTCGAGATGGTTAGCGTTACGGCTTCATACTGGCCCGATCCCATATATTCATTGCCTGCCCCTTTCATCCGAGCAGCAGGGCCAAGTCCCATGAGAACATAATTGGCGGGTTCTTCAGGACCGTCCTTAATGGCCGCAATGTCCCTAAGATATACGGGCTTGCCGTTGAATATCCCAATCACGAGTGCACCTATCTCATCTGAATTTTTAAGAAAGCCCCCGCTCTCTACCACGTATTCTTTGTTCCCTTCGGAGAAAGCGCCGGATGGGAGAATAAAATTGGCCTTATGTATCGTCCCCATTATCTGTGATGAAGCCACGTGATACGCCCGCATCTTCGCGGGATCGGGCAGAATCCTGATCTGTCTTCTCTGTCCTCCAATAACGTGGGTCTCTGAGACATCTTTGTCTTTCTTTATCTCATCGCACAGTTCCACGGCTACTCGCCGCAATTCATATCCATGATATCTGTCGCTCCAGAGGGTGAAAGTCGCTATCGGCACGTCGTCTATGGACTTAGGCTTCACTAGTGGCTGGGATACACCGGGAGGAATAATGTCATAGTGAGACATAAGTTTGTTATAGAGTTTGACAAGACTCGCCTCCATGTTCTCACCCACATAGAATCTGACAATAGTGAGGTTCATCCCGGGCTTTACGACAGAATAGACATACTCTACACCCTTTATTTCCGAAAGGAATTTCTCCATCGGTCCCGTGACTCTTTGCTCCACCTCTTTCGCTGAAGCACCGGGATATGCGACCATAACGTCTATCATCGGCACAATAATCTGGGGCTCCTCTTCCCTCGGCGTCACGATCACGGCAAAGATGCCAAGAAGCAATGAAGCGATCACAATCAGGGGCGTAAGCTTCGACTTCAAAAATGACTTCGCTATCTTTCCCGATATCCCCAGTCGGTTCATGATATTACTCCTGAGAGCATAAACATTCTCATTTAGACACCACCGCTAAACCGCCATCAACCGCTTTTTCGGTGTTCGATACTACTATCCTATCCCCGGGATTCAGCCCTGAGATTATCTCCACTTTATCATCGTATGACTTCCCCGTGCGAACAAGCCTATATTTTATGATGGAATTCTTGTCAACAGTGAACACTCCCGTCAATTGACCCTTTTCGACAACGGCACCTCCAGGCACAAGAATCGCCTCCTTCTTGCCTATGGGGATTGACACCTTGCCGTAAAGGCCGTTTTTCAGACCATCTTCTTTTATTGCTATCTTCACTATGAAACCTCTCGACATGGGATCCACAGAAGGAAGCACTTCGGTCACCTTGCCGTTAATCGCCTTATTGAGGGATTCTATTAAAACCGAGGCATTCATTCCAGTTCTTATCTTCCCGATCAATCGTTCGTCCGCAGTGGTCTCAATTCTGTAAGACGAGTTGTCCTCAAGGGTAAGGAGAGGCATCCCCGGGACAGCCATGCTTCCAACCTCAGTCTTTTTTTCAGTAACTATCCCGTTCAGTGGCGCAGTGATCCTTGTGAAGCCGTGGTACACTTTTGCCTCGTTCAACCCGGCCCTTGCCCGCTCCACTGATGACTGCGCACGCTGATACTCGATCTCAGCGACTTTTCTTTGTGTTTCTATCTGATCCAGTTCCTGTCCTGACAAGGCCTTATCTTCAAAAAGCTTCCTGTACCGCTGATAGGTAATATCGGCGAGGTTCCTGTTTTCAGTTGCTGCCTCCAGTCCTTTTACCGCCTCTTTGTATCCCTCGTTTGCAGCCTTTACCTTCTCGGCCACGTCGCTGTCATCTATGGTAAGCAGAACTCTGCCTATGCCCACTCTGTCACCTTCCTTCACCTGAAGTGATGTGACAGACCCCATCATCCGGCTGGCCACACTGGTAACCGCCCTTGCCGCTACCGTGCCGGATGTATCGTAATACTCAGTTACCTGAGAAGGGATTACATCCTCGACCATCAGCCCCGAAATCGCTTCCCTCTGTACCGCTGCTGTACCGGGAGATATCTTCTCCTTGCATCCCGTTACAAAAATAGCCAAGATAACTGCAGCTGACATTAATTTCTTCATAATATTTCTCCTCATTATTCCATCCCCAGGTCTTTTAATATCGAGCCGCTCTGAAAACCCAGATTTGCTAATGCAGCAAGATAAGCCCCCTCTCGTTCAATTACGCTTGCCCGCGACGTATCCAGGTTCGTCTGCACATCAAGAAGGTCCACCAGGGGCGAAAGTGAATTTTCATACCGGGCCATCACAAGTCTCCTGCCCTCCTCAGCGGCTTCAAGGGCAGTCTTTGCCAGTTCCAGACCCTTCTTGGCTTCATCTACGCCAAGATAAGCATCGTAAACATTAAACGACAGCTCTTTCTTCATGCCGTCAAGATACTCCGCAGTTTCGGCTATCTTCGCCGCAGCCTTTCGCCTTTCGTGCTCGCGTTTGGT
>JBAIXS010000197.1:0-12032 GCA_037916395.1 Candidatus Sulfobium mesophilum | reverse complement strand
CTTAATTGTCTGCCGTTCCTGGCACTTTGATTTTTTTACTTCCAAAAGTAGGAACTTTATTTTTTTGGACTTTTTTACTCGCTCTATGTGAATCAAGAGGTTACGGTATGATTTGTAAGAACTTTATTATGCGCGTATACCCATCCGGTTTTAAGAATCAGCCAAAGGCTCCCTCTCTGCATGCGGCGGAATTTTGAGGCAGCCCTTTTTGCTCTTTTACTTTTATTCCTCTTTTTGATGGTATACTAATATTAACGACAGGCGCAAAAAAGGATATAGAAATGAATATGTCAAAACTTAGGGACATCGCAAAAGATATGGGTGTTGATCCGGGAAAGATGAACAAAACAGAACTGATTCGTGCCATTCAAAGAGCGGAAGGATATACTGAGTGTTTTGCGACCAAGAATATAAATCAGTGTGAACATCTGGACTGCCTTTGGCGTGGAGATTGTATAAAATCCCTTTCTGCCTGAGCAGCGACATTTCCATCTCTTGCTGTTTACCTAGTAGTTACACCAGACCCCTGTCGGACAGTTCACTCTTAACGTAAGCGTAATAGATAGGAGCAGCGATTACTCCCGCAAGCCCGAATGCGGCTTCCATCACGAGCATTGCCACCAGCAGTTCCCATGCATGCGCGCGGATCTGAGAACCTATTATGCGGGCATTCAGAAAGTACTCCAACTTGTGTATTGTTATAAGGAATACCAAAGACCACAGGGCAACGGCCGGGGACTGGCTGAGACTAACTACAGTAATGATTGAATTGGAGACGAGGTTGCCCACAACAGGCAGCAGACTGCTGACAAACGTTATTGCGATCATTGTTTTCACAAGGGGCAGATTAATGCCGAACAGAGGCAATATTACCCCCAAATAAAGAGCTGCAAACATGGTGTTGAGCGCTGCTATGCGGACCTGGGCGAAAACAACCAGGCGGAAAGCATTGCTCATGCGCCAAATGCGGCCTGCAAGCGCCTCAGCGAGCGGCTGTAACTTTTGTTCGGGTAAAGCCTCCCTTAAGGAAATCAGAGCGCCTATTACCATGCCAATAAGGATATGCGCTGCAACACGGCCCGCCTCTTTCCCGGCTGTGCGCAATTCCCCGGCATGTTCATGAAGCCAGTTGACTGTCCAGTCTCTTAGATCATCAACGCCGGCCGGCAAGTTATCCACGATCCAGCCAGGCAGCTTCCCTCGCAGTCCATCGATGATTTCGGCCATCTTTTTAAGCAGAGTAGCGATGCTTTCCGGTTCGCTGCGGAAAAAAAGAACTGCTCCCCATATGAGAATCGTGAGTGCTACGATGATTAGGCTTGCAAGAAGAGCGATTACTGCCAGCTTTGCGCGCTTTTTGCTCAATCTGGTGATGCGGAGAAGCGGTGCAAGGATATGTACTAATTCATATACGAGAAGTCCTGTCAGAAATGCAGGCAACAGATGTAAATGGAGGACCAGAAAAAGAGCGGCCCCTGCGAGAATCCATGCCGTGATCTCATGGCGGCCCGGGCCGGATCTGTCTTTGTCTTTCAATTTTCCATCCACGCAGGCAAAGACCGCATATCAAATGGTAACAGAAAGCCTTTGCACCGCAGACTTTCGGGCGGCGAGGAAAATCTACGTCGTCTTACTTTCAGACTGCGTCCCGTCTTCCTTTTTGGCTTCCCGACCTTCGATCAGTTCCCTGTCGGTCTCTGAAAAAGACTTCTTGAATTCCCGTATCGCTTTGCCGAGCCCCGCGCCGAGCTCAGGAAGTCTGCCAGGACCAAAAATCACCAAAGCGATGCCTAATATAATCAGAAGATGCATGGGCTGAAACAATCCTCTTATCATAACCTGCTGTCCTCCTTCGTTTATTTATAAGAATAGATGATCGGCCGATTAATTGCAATCGGATCTATCAGCATTGCGGAAAGGTCAATGAAAGACCGCGCAGGCGGTATTGTCCGGCGTGTTTAAGGCCGTTTCCACGGAGGAAACGAAGATTAATCTTGACAGCCCCGGTAATTTCAGTTACTTTTTGAACATGTCCCCGCACTTCATTCAAAAGCTTTCGGCAGTTGTTCTGACCATTGTTCTTTCGTTATGCCTTCCAATGGCTGCTTCCCCTTTGTACGAAGGGAGCAGTTCTGAAAAGATTTCCGATATCGACGTCTGTGACGAGGACTCGCCGGAGATCTTTTACACATATCTGTCTGTGCCTGAGGGTTTCTACTTGATTGTGAATTTCTCTGCTGCAGGCTATTTTGGAAATAGACCTCAGCATAACGCCGTTCTTGCAGTTTCTTCTCCCCCGGAAAAGCCCCCTGCCTCGTAGGCTACTTTTCTAAGCATTTGGTCATGCAATCTCCGGTGAAGCCGGCTGATGCAATTTAGGCCTTATGGACAGACTCTCGTTAAGATGGGAGGTGATATTCAGATTCATCAGATGACAGCGGAAATGGATTCAGATGTTGAGGAAAAAAATTGAGTTGGCATTTTCGATGCCGACTCTGCAAAGAAGGAGGGCTCATGAAATTCTTTAAAGTGGTTCTGGTGGTTCTTTTTCTCGCAGTTCCTCTTTTAGCTTCCGCAGAAAAGGCCAAGACTATTGATGAACTGGCAAAGATGTATGATTCATCAAGTTGTAAGGCGTGCCATGCCGAAATCTACGCGCAGTGGGAGCAATCTCACCACGCTCGGCCCTTAATGGGCGTCAAGGGCGGATTGATGCTGACACCCCTTGCTCTGAAGAAAGGGGAGCCAGGCAGCACGGCTTTTTCTGAAGACAGCCCGGAAAAAATGAAGATCTCGAATTTTCCGTGTTTCAAATGTCATCTGCCTCAAGCCATTATTTCTGCAGAAGACTCTGTCGCTGTCGAGCTTGCGAAGGCTCTGCAGGCAAAGGATTCGGCCAAAGTGGCCAAACTGCAGATTACGTGCATAGTCTGCCACAATACCAAGGCCATTATTCACAAGCGCGAATTAGGCGAGCCGGAAAAAGGAGTCCTTTACAGCACAAAAGAGGTCAAAGAACATGGCGACAGCACATTCAAGACAGTAAAAAAGAGTGCGATCATGAACAACTCTGTTTACTGTGGTCAGTGCCACGGGCTCGGGCCGAATCTTGAATTTGACCAGGCCTTCCAGTGCGCAAACCTCTATGGCAGCTATCTCCATAACTACGTTTCAGGAGGCGGAACCCAGTCTTGCCAGGATTGTCATATGAAGAAAGGCGATCATCTCATCCCGCCCAACTTTAATGACGACAAGCAGACATCCGAACTCCTTGCCAGCGCGCTTTCTCTTGACGTTGAAACTTTGGGTTATGATTGGTTGAGAAAGGCTGCCACGTATACCCCGAAGATCGTAGTCATGACAAAGATAACTTCAAAAGCCGGCCACAGAATTCCTGACGGCTGACCGTCCCATAACAGAGTGGTCATGGTAGTGACCGCAAAGACAGCAGACGGTAAAGAGATCGGCAAAGAAGAAAGACATTATCATCCGCAGGCAACAAACTGCCGCGACAAGAAGGAGAAATACGGAGCACAATGGAAAGTTGCTAATATCCGCGATACGAGCATCCAGCCTTTCCAGGCCAAAAAAGAGACTATAGAATTTCATTTGCCTGAAGGTGTGAGGTCAGCAGAGATTACTGTCGACCTATTCTATGAGGATGTAAATCCTGACAACAAATACCCGATTCACACAATAAAAAAGACGGTATCGCTCGATATGTAATATGTGGATACGTAATAGGAGAGGGTGCGCCTTCGAAGAGGCGCAACCTCTCCTTGCTTTTTGCGTCCTGATATCAACTCAGGCGGTCCGGGATTTGAGTATCGTGTCTGCCAATGCGGCGAATTCTTCCAATCCCAATGTCTCCGGCCTTCTTCCGGGATCGATACCTGCAGCTTTCAGCAACTCTTTAATATCCGCCCCCAAACCCTTCAGGGAATTTGAAAGGGTTTTTCTCCTCTGGGAGAATGCCGTTCTGACGACGCGGAAGAACATTTTTTCATCCTGAACATAGACGGAAGGTCTTTCGAGCAGCCTTATTTGCAGAACTGCTGAATCTACCTTGGGCGCCGGCCTGAAGGCCTCCTTTGGGATGATGAATTTCATGTCGGCTTCGGCATAGTATTGGACCATGATAGAAAGAACGCCATAGTCTTTTCCACCCGGCAATGCTGCTATCCTCTCGGCAACCTCTTTTTGAATAGTGAGCGTCATAGTCATAAGATTCTCTCTGGCCTCGAGAAGCCTGAATATTATCGGCGTTGTAATATAGTAAGGAATATTTGCGACGACCTTGAACCTTCCAATGCTTTCGTACGGATATTTCAGGGCATCGCCGTGGATGAGTTCGACATTCCTGTAGCCCGCAAATTCGGCCCTCAACCGCTCATAAAGTCCCTGGTCGAGTTCGATTGCAATTACTTTCTTCACGGCTTCTGCGAGCAGCCGGGTGAGTTTTCCTGGACCCGGCCCTATTTCGACAACGGCATCATCCGGAGAGAGTTCAGCTTCATCGATAATCCTCCCCAGGATCGACGGATCATAAAGGAAATTTTGACCAAGATGTTTCTTAGACATAGCAACACGCACGGGGACAAGGCATGGTATTCGAGCGGTTTCTTTTGCCGATATTCCTACTGTGAGTAATCCAAACAAAGGAGAGGCAAAAGCCTCGGAGCGAAGCGGGAATGAGCGAAAATACTATGCCTTGTCCTAATTTCACAGATTTCTTATTCTCAAAGTTTCAAACTTGCGGCGAATTTTATCGCTTCTATCATGCTGGAAGGATTCGCAATCCCTTTCCATGCGATGTCATATGCTGTGCCGTGGTCGGGCGAAGTCCTCACAAACGGAAGTCCTATAGTTACATTCACCCCGGTTTCAAAGGCTATCATTTTAAGCGGGATGAGACCCTGATCGTGGTACATGCAGACCACAATATCGAATTCACCCTTGTAGGCTTTATTAAAAATCGTATCGGGGGGCAAAGGTCCGACAGTCATAATGCCCTCATTCTGTGCAGCCTCCACCGCAGGTATTATGTCTTTAATCTCTTCATCACCGAAGATTCCGGCCTCGCCGGCGTGGGGGTTAAGGCCGGCAACTCCTATCCGGGGTCTCTCAATGCCCATCATGTCGCACGCCTCCTTCGCAAGCCTGATCGTCCTCAGCACATTATCTTTGGTTATCATCCCCGGCACGCTTTTTATGGAGGTATGAATCGTGGCGAGGATTACCCTTAAAGGGCCTCCGGCAAGCATCATCGCAAAATTCTCAACGGATGTCAGCTCCGCCAGCATTTCAGTGTGTCCCGGCCACTTCATGCCGGCCAACTTGAGGGCTTCTTTTGAGATTGGTGCTGTAACTATGCCATCGACTTTTTTATCCAGGGCAAGTTCTACAGCCTTCCTTATACAGCCTGCAGACGCCGCTCCTCCCTCAGGCGTGGCTTTGCCTTTTTCAAAATTCCTCAGCAACTTCGGATCGATAAGTTCTATTACGCCGGCAGAATGGCCCGATTGGTCAGTGGTATCAAGGGTCCTTAGTATAAGAGATCGATTTACAAGTGCCGCCGCCTCTTCCATGACGGCGCGATCTCCGATAATGACCGGTCTGCAGCATGCCTGAACCTCCGAAGACAGAATCGCCTTGACGATTATCTCAGGCCCGACGCCTCCCGGGTCGCCCATGGTGATGGCTAGTTTTTTCATTATCCGAGTCTTTCCTTAGGCACAAAAAAATAGAGAAATACGGCCGTCCAGGTAATTCAAAATAATACCATAGATTAAAGAAGGACTAAAAAAACGGATTCTGGTCGCTGCAATGAACACTGTCGCCAAAAAAGGCACAGTTTCTGGTAGATAATTGCAGCCCGGTTTTACTTAACTGACTCCGGAGGTCTTCGATGTAGCCGGTAAACAAACTCTTACTGTAAAAGAAAAAGAGGGCCGCTTCATTGTCTTCATGAATTCTTGTTCCGGAGAGGATCTCAGCGCGTCTTTTTTCTTCCTGCGCGAGGAGGTCAGAGAGCTGACGTTGTTTGTCCTCGAATTGTTGCTTCGTTATTTTACCTTCCTCAAAGATTTTCGAAATCTTGATCATTTCATTTGCATAACAGAGGAAATCGTCCAGGTCTGGTCTCAGCTCAATCGATTTTTGATAAAACTGTCTCCAGTATTCGCTGTTCTTGAGTGAGCCGCTGTCAACCTTGGTTTTTTCAGATCTTGCCCAATCAAGAATTTGTTGTTTCCTTTCCTCCCATGAAGGGGAAAGGGTGCTTGCTTTCTTCCCAGTAATCACACTACAGCCGTATAGTGCAATAACAAGAATAAAAAAGAAGACAAATTCTCTCATAATTGCGTATACCTTAAGTTTCAATTCGTCCTCGACAATACGTCTGGCTTCCGTACTTCCGGCAGTTAAAAACCTGCCTGCTATTCTGCCCTTAGCTTCATTTTTTTTCAAATATAATCAAAAGAATTATCGGGTGTCCATCCTACCTTAGTAGGGCTATAGAATGGATGGGCTTGCCCGGAATGCTGATGGCGAATGAGCCGCTTAATTACAGTCTTTTATTGAGATAGAAGGTTCTTATCCAAGCTACTGCAATGACGAAATGGCGCACGTTTTAGCAGTGTGCTGAAAAAGTCCTGATTTTATATGTTCTGCCGTCATACCCGCGAAGGCGGGTATCCAGAAGTAGTTCAAAATACTGGATTCCCGTCTGCACGGGAATGACAGAAAAAAGCTTGAAAATACTTTTTTGGCATCATGTTAGTCCGCACGGCATGGCTACGCTGGAAGGCGTTTGATGAACTACTCTCCGATAATCTTAACCAGTACCCGCTTCCTGCGCCTTCCGTCGAACTCTCCATAGAAGATTCGTTCCCAGGTGCCGAAGTCCAGCTTACCCTTTGTGACTGCTACGACCACTTCCCTTCCCATGATCTGCCGTTTCATGTGCGCATCTGCATTGTCTTCTCCACGGTTATGACGATATTGAGAAACCGGTTCGTGGGGTGCGAGTTTTTCGAGCCAGACATCATAGTCGTGATGGAGGCCGGACTCGTCGTCGTTTATAAAAACGGATGCGGTAATATGCATCGCATTCACAAGAACCAGCCCCTCCTGCACGCCGCTTTCTCTGAGGCATTCCTCCACCTGAGGAGTTATATTGATAAATGCCCTCCGGCTTGGCACCTCGAACCATAGCTCTTTCCGATAACTTTTCATGGAAGAAATAATAACACCGCCGGCAAAATTGCTACAACCCTATCTATGGGTTATCGCCATGCCGCACTTAAAAGTTGATGCAATACACGCCGCTGAATCCGCTCTAATGCAGTCGTCGCACAGGTGACGATGGTTGGCAGCATCGTCCCAAAAAAAAGAGTTTCGAGGGCACGATCACGCAATGATCGGCCTTTAGATTGACTGTGATCGATACAAGCGATTATCATATTTTTCATGTTGACGGTGGAAAAACAACTGGAGATTATAAAACGGGGCGCAGTCGAGATAATCAATGAAAAAGAACTGCTCGAAAAACTCGAACGCTCCTTTAAAGAAGACAGGCCGCTAAAAATCAAAGCTGGGTTTGATCCGACTGCCCCGGACATTCATCTTGGCCATACGGTGCTCCTTGAAAAGATGCGCCAGTTTCAGGATCTTGGGCATGACGTTATCTTCCTGATCGGCGACTTTACCGGCATGATAGGAGACCCCACCGGAAAGAGCGAGACAAGAAAGCCGCTAACCAAAGAGGAAGTGCTCAAGAATGCCGAGACATATAAGACTCAGGTCTTCAAGGTGCTTGATCCTCAAAAGACAGAGATACGTTTCAACAGCGAGTGGCTCGGCGGGATGAGCAGCATGGAGATCGTCAGGCTCGGAGCAATGCAGACAGTGGCGAGGATGCTCGAGCGAGAGGATTTCAAAAAGAGATTCACAAACCAGCAGGACATCAGCATCCTTGAATTCTATTACCCGCTTTTCCAGGCATACGATTCAGTTGCCCTTAAATCCGATGTTGAGCTTGGCGGCACTGATCAGAAATTCAACCTTCTTATGGGAAGGACAATACAAAGAAAAATGGGCATGGAAGAACAGGTCGTGGTGATGATGCCGCTCCTTGAAGGCCTCGACGGCGTAAACAAAATGTCAAAGAGCCTCGGAAACTATATCGGCATAAGCGAGCCGGCGCTGGAATTCGTCAACGGGGAATTGACGGGGATGTTTAAAAAGGTGATGAGCCTGCCTCCGGGCATGGTGGCCAGATATTACGAACTTCTGAGCAGGATTTCCCTTGAGGAATTGGAAGAGATCAAGAAGGCTCTTCAAGAAGGCGTAGACGACAGGCCGGCAAAGAAGGCGCTCGCTATAGAACTGGTGAAGCGATATCATGGGCCGGAAGAGGCTGAGCATGCGCTAAAGGAATACGAAAAACTCCAGACCAAAGAGGTGCCTGACGACGTCCCTGAAATGGTGATCTCGGCAGCGGGCGACGCAAAGAAGAGACCCGGCTGGCTCCCGCATATCATGAAGGAGACCGGCCTCGCCAAGTCTACAGGTGAGGCGATACGGCTTATCAAGCAGGGCGGCGTTAAGGTCAACGACACCTCGGCCCCTGATCCGGAAACAGACCTTTCACCCGGAGAATATATCATCAGGGTAGGCAAAAGAAGGTTTTACAAAGTCGTTATAACCCCATAAAGGTTCCCCTCGTAGTTTGCAACTTCCTGATTGTTACAGGCCTTAGCACATATTATTCATTCGTGAAGGAGGAGACCATATTTTCTCTCATTCCCGCTTCGCTCCGAGGCAATATCTCGCCTCACCTTCTGCGGGCAAGACGGGAAATTGAAGCCGCCCAAAGACAGTCCCCTCCTTCATATATGCAATATGAGGAAGAAGTTTACTAATAGTCTGGGTAGACATAATTTATTGTGAACTGATTATGAACGTGCTATTCTTTCCTCAAAGGGAGTGCAGAACATGGATACTAAGCCGGCATCGGGACTCAGATCTCCGGAAGTCACGGACAGGATAATAACCTATTTCATAGAGCACGGCATACAGATTCTCACCGCAATCCTCATCATGGGCATCGGGATCGTCATAGCCCGGTGGCTCGGCAATGTAGTTAATCGTTGGTTGAGACAGAAAGCCTTTGACGAACCGGTTGCATCTCTTATTGTCAGGGTCGTAAAGTTGCTGGTAATAGCCTTCATCGGGATCATGGCGCTCGGCCAGATGGGGATCCAGATTACCCCCCTTATCGCGGGCATCGGCGTGGCCGGCGTTGGCGCCAGTCTTGCCATGCAGGGACTGCTCGGAAACCTGGTTGCCGGGCTTACTATAATTTTCACAAAGCCGTTTACCATCGGAGAATATATTGAACTGCTGGGCGTCTATGGACAGGTTACCGATATCGCGCTGTTTTCAACTACCTTACTGCACGTGGACAATTCCCATGTGGTTGTCCCAAACAGAAAAATTGTAGGAGAGATACTCCATAATTACGGGAAGATTCGCCAACTGAACCTGACTGTAGGCATCGCCTATGGCACCGAAATCAGCCTCGCGCTCAGGACAGTAGATGCTGTCCTTGATCAGAATCCCCGTGTTCTCAAGGAGCCTGTCCCTGTTACCGGCATTGCCTCACTGGGAGAATCCTGTATTACCTTGATGATAAAGCCCTGGGTGGGCGTCGAAGATTTTGTGTTTGCCCAGGCAGAGGTTTACCAGTCTGTGCTCGCCAGGTTTCAGGAAGAGAAGATCGAAATCCCGGCTCCCAGGACGTCAGTACGGCTCATAAACTCCCCTTCGTGATTATCTGATCCATATGGACTCCTAACATTTCCTGACATTTCTCCCATAGCTACGCTGCTTCGTTCTTTGATATAATGGCATCATGCCCGCTCCTTATGAGATCGTCATTAAACTCCTGCTGGGTACGCTCCTTGGAGGTATTATCGGTTTTGAGCGTCAGACCCATGGCCGCGCGGCTGGATTCAGGACACAACTCCTTGTCTGCGTTGCCAGTGTCCTTCTAATGATCATTTCCGAAAATTATTACGCGAAAAGCTCGCTTGTCCCGCAAGTCATGCGTATCGATCCCACAAGAATCGCGGCCGGGGCGATGACGGGCATAGGGTTTCTGGGCGCAGGGGTAATACTGAAGACAGGCGTTTCGATCCAGGGCCTCACTACAGCTGCATGCATTTGGATAGTTTCTGCAATCGGGCTTGCGGTCGGCGCCGGGCAATATCTGGCGGCTGTATCCGGCTTTGTCATCACCTTTTTTTCGCTCTGGGGCCTTCGAATTCTGGAGGTCAGGATGCCAAGCCTGATCTACAGGTACGTTACTGTAACTACGGATGATTCGGGAGATGAGAAGATGGTGACGCTGCCTTTTGAAAAGAGGGGGTTCCGGATATTTAAGATGGACTACATGATGTCACCCAGGGACAAGGAAAAGACCTACACATTTACGGTGACGACAAAAGATGCTGCGGCGATAAAGGACGTGGTCGATGAACTTGTCGGCCTGACTGTAACGAAGAGCGTCGAAGTTAAAAGCTAGGCGGCAGATTCTTTATTTTTTTAGAAGTGAACGCCGGGCTAGTTCAACAAGTCCGAATACCTTGAGATCGACATAATCACCGGCCTCGCTTCTGGCCATGATTTCCACTGCCACTTTCTCAAAAGGGACCCTCAGAACCTCGATATGCTCGGTTTCATCTCTTCTGCCTATGCCGACAAAGGTGATGTCTGTTGCGACGAAGACTGTAAGCATTTCGGATGAGAGGCCTGAGGACAGAGGTCCTTCGGTCAGAAATTTCAGCCGCCCCGCCGAGTAGCCTGTCTCTTCTATGAGCTCCCTTCTGGCAGCATCTTCGAGCCTTTCGCCCGGGTCGCACAGGCCGGCCGGCAGTTCGACAACATGGCCGTTTATCGGAGGGCGGAACTGGCGGATCATTATAACTTCGTCATTGTTTGTAAAAGGCACGATGCCAACTACGCCGTCGCAGCCTACTCTTTCCACCGCCTCCCAGTCCCTCTCAGTTATGCCGGATCCGTCTATGTACCGTAGGAGAACTGACCTTAGAAACTTACCTTCCCATAACGTCTTCTTCTTTAGTACTGTCATGGCAATCCTACCTGCAGAGTTCAATGGCTTTTTGAAAATGTGAGTCCATCGCGGTGGTCTCCTCCGCGATTTTCGAAAGAAGCCCTGCGAGTTCTTTTCTGCCTAAGGAGTCCGCCGTCTTTGCCCAGTCCCGGTAGGTCCTGGCATGCTCTGAGTTGTGTTCGGCCCAGTGTCCGAGCAGGTGTCTGAGTTTTGTTATTTCATCCATAATTCCTCCTGACGCTGAATTTCTTTTTTGAAGTGATAATGGCAGTTCAAGGTTGTTCTCTTCAAGCAGCTGCCTGTTCGATAGCAGTTCTTCGACAGGGCCGTCGGCAACGACTTTCCCTTCCCGTATTATTACGCACCGTTTGCATATGTCCAAAATGAGGTCAAGGTCATGCGACGCGATGATCTTTGTATGGTGAAAATGATCCAGAAGATTGATCAGTGCTCTTCGTGATTTCGGGTCGAGATGGGAGGCCGGTTCGTCCATAACCAGAATATCAGGCTGCATCGCGATGACCCCTGCGATGGCAACAGCGCTTTTTTGCCCTCCGGAAAGATGATGAGGCGGCTTCTTCGAAAGAGCCAGACAGTTCACTGTTTTGAGCGCCTCGTTCACACATTCGCGTGTCCGATCAGGACTGAGGCCGAGATTAAGGGGGCCGAAGGCCACATCGTCAAATACAGTAGGCATAAAAAGCTGGTCGTCGGGGTTTTGGAATATTATTCCCACTTTCTTCCTGATTTCCTGCCGGGTATTCTTACTGAGCTTAAGGTCTCCAATCGTGATGCTGCCTTTTTGAGGGAGCAGAAACCCGTTCGTGTGCATTAGAAGAGTTGATTTCCCCGAACCATTTGCGCCGACGATGCCCACTGACTCGCCGTGAGTAAT
>JBAIXS010000196.1:0-1685 GCA_037916395.1 Candidatus Sulfobium mesophilum | reverse complement strand
GGGATGAAATACTCAAGCTGGAGCATGCCGTCGAGTTTCTTTGTAAACTGATGGCTGAGAATTGCAGTGGGGAGATGACCTCTTGATTGACCGTCACCGAACATGGTTTTCGATAACCTGGTCAAGTCGGGCTTTTCCGGCGCCCACAGATACTGGTAGGCAAGAAGAAGATTCGTCTGGGGACTGAAGTTGAGCTTAAGCGACGCCTTCAATATTTCCATATTCGTCCAGTAGCCCGGAATTCCGGCTCCGCCGAAAGCCGCCGATTCATTCAGAAGAGGATAGATTATGAGCTCGTTCCAATAAGGGTTTCTCGAAAAGAGCGGATCGAATGTCTCATTCTTGTCGCCGGTACCGGCATCGTCTCCGGAAAGATAAACATATCTGATATCGAATTCCGGTTTCAAACTGACGTTCTCATATTTGCGACCAATGAAAATATAGCCGCCATTACCGGTTCTGTCATGCCATTTGCCGCCGTCATCGTAATCTCCGAACTGTGTCGCAAACTCGCCGCCAATCTTCCAACCGCTCGGAAGCGCAACTACCGCCCTTGCGCCAAGGGTATTAAGTTTGAGTTTCGGAGTCGTCGAGAATCCGTGTTCCACCTTATAAATATAATAAGGCTCCAGATTCACGTTGTCGCCGATTTTGCTTCTGTCGTACAAAACGAATGCCTCCTCGCGCGAGGCTGTCAAAACTTTTTTGTTATCAACATACAGACCGCCGGTCACGGCAGGGTGTACTGAAGGAAGGAATACATCGGTCCTGGGGTCGTTAATATATAAAAAATCAATGCTGTTCTTCTGATTGATATTCCATCTCACTTTGGCGGCGTTAAAATAAAAGGTCCTCGAACCGTCCGCGGGTGTGCCGTCCATAAGAAGAAAGCCCTCGCCATACGTATCGGGACCCAGGAAATCCTGACGGCCTATCCTAACGTCTATAGGAAGACCGAATACTTTTTTAGCATCTACATAGACGTTGTCCATGATAAGCTCGTCGGGGTCATATCTGTCGGGGTCAGGCCTGTCATTGCCAGCCTTGTAAGCGGTAAAGGGACCATCAAAATACTTCATTTCGTTAGCTAGCCTGGCATACACTCCGAAACTCTGGGTGAAATCAACCCTTCCCCAGAGCTGTGTCCTGAGCCGGAAGAAGTTTCTGTCCGGGGCTCCGCCAGTCGCTACATTGCCGGTGTCGAGGCTGACGACATCATCCCATATTTCCTGCCGGAGTCTGAAGGCTGCGCCATAGCTGAAGTTTGTTTCCGCATGCGCAACAGAGACGTAAAAAACTGTAGCCAGAAACAGAACAAACATCACTGCAATAGATCTTTTAATCATGCTCTCCTCCTTTTTTATTTGAATTTTTCGAATCCCAAAGAAATTCCGGCTCCACCACCGGCGCCCGCCGCAATCATCTCAACCGCCTCTTTGCGCTGTTTCTAAAGAGTCCCTGATAATTCCACCCTTTCAGCAGGCTTTGAAATAATAAGCGGACACCCCAAACCTTGTCAAGAGTGCAGTTGCATTAATATGAGAGCGGATTTGGGGCCTGAAGAATGGGGCTTTTGCCATAGAGGGCTGAAATTACATATAATAGTCCGCCATGCAAGGGATAATAGATTTCCATACGCACGCCTTTCCGGATGAATTGGCTGAAAGGGCCATGAGCGCCCTTTT
>JBAIXS010000195.1:0-1739 GCA_037916395.1 Candidatus Sulfobium mesophilum | reverse complement strand
TTTTCAAACACTGCATTATTGCCCCAAATAAACTTCGCCAACACTATACTCTATGTCTGCCTCCGTGACCGCAGGCTGACTGCTTCTTAAGACATGGTTGATGACTTCCTGCTTTTCTCCTTCACTCAGCGGCGCCCACAGGTTTGATTCCTTCACTATATCTATAATTTCCTTGGTAGTCATACATTTCTCGTATTCTGTTAGTTCACTTCTTGTATCTCCACATAATTATCCCAATTACGACAAACCCCGCTCCCAAAAGAAGGATGGTCGATGGATCGGGAACGGCTATCTGCATGAAGTACCTCCCTTCAATTATGGTGTTAGCTATTAATTGAACTCGCATTTATCATGCCAGATTTAAACTTCCGGATATTATTGGATATTTTGCTCGGAACTATTTCCCTAAGGGGAGACTGTAAAAATATCCGACAGAAATGTGCGAACGGTGGACATTTTGAGCTTTGCTCGCTGAACAGTGGACCTGATCTAAATTTTTTTAATTTACCATCCCTAATCCGTCATTTGTCTCCATATTAGAAGCAATGCGTCTGCTATCGGCATATGCCAGTTCAATTGTCAGGAGTAATTTTTCAGTCTCAAATGGCTTTGTCAGAATATCGAAGGCCCCCGCCTTGATCAGCTTCACTGCTGCCTCGACATCGGCATAACCGGTGACAATGATAACCGGCACTTTCGGGTTTATCCTTTTGATCTCACTCAGACAGTCATAACCGCCCATGTCCGGCATGACCAGATCCAATAAAACGAGATCCGGAGATTCCATGCGATATAGATTGATAGCGTCCTGCCCGCTTGCTGCAGTAGTGACTTCATGCCCTGCATTTCTCAGTATTGTCTCAATAAAAATAATGATGAAAGCATCGTCATCACATGCCAATATCTTCATAGGCATTCACCTAAATCAGAAATTTTCGTCAGTATTATTTTCTGATCGCATTGCTGATGAATAATGAAGTTGAATTCCCGAAATCCCTTTCTGGAAAATAATGCATCCAAATCTTGGCGCCGGGCAGAAATCTGCTGACCTCGTTTACTAAATGCCAAAACCATCTGAAACCCTCCTCCCCTTAAAGCAAACCGGACTTTTGTGCGAGGTCTTACAGATCTGCCCTAAAAACGGGGAATGCCCCGCAAGTAATTCGCACGCAAAATTTTAATTCGGCGATAGAATCTTGTCAACGTCTTTTTTCATTAAAGAAATGAAGCATAAATATCACAGGACACAGAAAGCGTAAAGACGCGAACGCCAATCTTAATGAGATTTCGTTATTGCCTGTCTGGATAGGAAAGGGAACACGGTTCCTAAATGCGGCCGCGCCTGCACGCGTAACAGGAACGGTTCGCGGTGGACAAGAAATAGGGCGCGCTATGTCAGGAGGACCGCCTGATCTGCGGCAGCGGTTGCTGTCTTGAGGCTCGAAATCACCTCTCGGCTCCTCCCGCTTTACCCATGCAAAGAGCGCGCACACTGTGATGCATGTGCACACGCAGCTCCACAGGACACTGCTCTATTAGTAGCTCTACCTGGGACCCTGCTGGCCGGCCTTATACCCTTCTCTGTAGGCGGACTCTTTTGATTTCTCATTCTGATCATAAAGATAGCCGCCAACCAACCCGGCTCCGGCACCTATCGCAGCTCCCAAGCCCGCGTTGCCTGCTATTGCCCCAATCGCGGCTCCTCCGCCGGCTCCTATTACACCACCAGTCAATGTGCG
>JBAIXS010000194.1:0-8352 GCA_037916395.1 Candidatus Sulfobium mesophilum | reverse complement strand
GAAAAATCGATGAAGCTTAAGAAAAAAGTAAAGGGCGCGATGGTATATCCTATAGTAGTGTCTACTATCGCGGTAGCGGTCATCGCGGTCATAATGATATTCGTCGTCCCGACGTTTGCAAAGATGTTTGCCTCAATGGGAGGGACACTCCCGCTGCCTACACTTATTATTATTAAATTGAGTAATTTTATAGCCGGTATCGGAGGACTGATGGTCTTTCTGGCGATAGTTGCTTTTATCATCGCCTTTGGACAAATCAGAAGAACGGAGAAGGGCAAGGTTGCCACCGACAGGATTTTTTTGAGATTGCCGATATTCGGGATACTGCTGAGGAAGGTGGCTGTCGCGAAATTTACCAGGACGCTTAGCACACTGATGGGGAGCGGCGTGCCGATCCTGGACGGCCTTGAAATCACCGCAAAGACTGCAGGAAATAAAGTAATAGAATATGCTGTCATGGACGTACGGTCAGCTGTTGCCGAAGGTAAAACACTTGCCGAACCTTTGCTTAAATCCAAGGTATTCCCGCCAATGGTCACCCACATGATAGCTGTCGGTGAGTCTACCGGTGCGCTGGATACCATGCTCAGCAAAATCGCCGATTTCTATGACGATGAAGTGGACAATGCAGTTTCCAACCTCACCGCCATGATGGAGCCCATGCTTATGGTATTCCTCGGCGGTTCTGTCGGCTTCATAGTAGTCGCCATGTATCTGCCTATCTTCAAGCTGATCACTCTCATCAAATAAGGGGTAATGGCCAACTATGTACTGACCTCGCGACTAAGGGCCCTGATAAGTCTCAGGGCCCTTTTTGTCACCTTTTTGCTGGGCTCGGCTTTCCTTTTCAGGATTGAATATTTCTATGCCAACCCGAGGGCGACCTCTTATCTTATTGCCTCTCTCTATCTGCTCACCATCGCCTACGCGCTTCTTTTTACCCGCATAAAGCGCTTTTTTATTTTCACATATGTTCAGCTGATCATTGACGTCATCGCGGAAATAATCCTGATTTATATAACCGGCGGTGTTGAGAGCTGGCTCTCTTTTACTCTGATTCTCACTGTCTTGTCATCGAGCATCGTCCTTAACAAAAAAGCAGGCTACGTAACAGCCAGCCTGAGCAGCATTCTTTACGGAACCCTTCTTAACCTGCAGCAACACGGAATACTCGATATCCCTCATTCCGTCACCGACGAAAGGTTTTTCCTTTACAAAATTTTCATTCACATCCTCTCCCTTTTTCTCACCGCCTATCTAAGCGGCAACCTTTCTTCCAGGCTGGAAAAGACATCCCGGAAACTCCAGGAAAAGGTTACGCAGCTTGGCGATCTCGAACTCTTTAACATGAAGGTCATAGAGAGTCTTCCCAGCGGGCTGTTCACGACCGACAGAAATGGAAACGTGCTTATCTTCAACAAAACTGCTGAAGAGATTACCGGAGTAAGCAAGGACCGCGTGATCAGCGGGGGGATTAAAACAGCTCTCCCCTTTCTTTCTTTTCCCCCTGAGGAAGGACGAAAAGAAGTCACGCTTGATACCCCGGAAAAAGGGGCAAAGATCATAGGACTTACGGTTTCAGTCCTCAGAGACGCCAGCGGACAGGAGACCGGATTCATTTGCACCTTCCAGGATTTAACCCTGTTTAAGTCACTCGAGGCCGAGATAAAGCAGAAGGAAAAATGGGCCGCGATAGGGGAGTTATCAGCAAACATCGCGCACGAAATCAGGAACCCGCTGGCAGCCATGAGGGGCTCCATTGAAATGCTAAGAGACGAAAAAATCCCTCAGAAGCACAAGGAAAAGCTTATGGGCATTGCCATAAGGGAGATGGAGAGGCTCAATGACATCGTCACTGACTTCCTTACGTACTCAAGCTCCCGCCCCCCTGACAAAAAGAAAACAGACCTTCATCTTCTGCTGGATGAGACCCTCTCTCTCCTTAAAAACGTGGAGCAGAATAAGGGCAACATATCAATCTCAAAGGGCTTTGAAGGGCCGCTCATCGCCGAGGTCGATCCGCAGAAGATCCGGCAGGTATTCTGGAACCTGGGGATTAACGCGGTCGAATCCATGAAGGACGGAGGGGAACTGACCGTCTCGACCAGCAGCAGGGAGGGCGTTATAAAGATAACCTTTTCCGACACCGGTCCGGGGATAGATCCTTCGCGTATCGAAAGAATTTTTTATCCTTTTTTCACCACAAAGGATGAGGGGACGGGCCTGGGACTTTCTATCGCTTACAGGATCATGGAGGAGCATAACGGGCGGCTCTCCGTAAAAAGCATGCCTGGCATAAAAACGACTTTTGAGATTATACTACCAAGGCAGGATGGAAAATACTAAAGGGAAAATCCTCGTCATTGAAGACGAAAAAAGCATGAGGGAGGTGCTCCGCATACTTCTTGAAGAGGAGGAGTATGAAGTCACCGTGGCCTCTGACGGCCTAGAAGGCATTGATCACATCAGGAATAACCTTTTTGATCTTATCATAACTGACATCAAGATGCCCAAGGCCGACGGGTTCGACGTCCTGAGGGAAGCCAAAGAGAATTCCCCGTCTGCCCTCGTGATAATGGTTACTGCCTTCGGAACTACAGAGTCGGCCATAGAGGCGATGAAGAAAGGGGCATATGATTACATCCATAAACCCTTCAAGATCGACGAAATCAGACTGATAGTAAAGAAGGCCCTTGAAAAAAAGAACCTCAGCGAGGAATTGTCCCTCCTGCGGGAAAAATTCCAGGCGTCTTTCGGGCTTGAAAATATCGTGGGCAAAAGCGCCAAAATGCAGGAATTGTTCAAGCTCATACAAAGGGTGGCCAACAGCAGTTCCGCAGTTCTGATAAACGGCGAAAGCGGCACGGGCAAGGAACTGGTCGCGTCCGCCCTTCACAACCTCAGCCCCAGAAAAAATAAAAATTACGTTACAATCAACTGCGCCACCTTTCCTGAAGGCCTGCTTGAATCCGAGATGTTTGGACACATGAAGGGTTCTTTTACCGGGGCCATCTGCAACAAATCCGGCCTGTTCGAAGTGGCCAACGGCGGCACGTTCTTTCTCGATGAAATAGGGGAAATGCCAATATCCCTCCAGTCTAAACTCCTGCGCGTCCTAGAAAACGGAACCTTCAGGAGGGTCGGCGGGACAACCGACATAAAGGTTGATGTAAGAATTATTTCTGCCACAAACATGAACATCTCAGAGGCCATCGCCTCAGGCGGCTTCAGGGAAGATCTTTATTACCGGCTGAATGTAGTGCCCATTACCGTCCCTCCTCTGAGGGAAAGAACGTCAGACATACCTCTTCTTCTGGACCACTTCCTGCTCCGGTTTTCAAGGAAGCCCAGGGAGATCTCTCATGAGGCAATGGAGCTGTTCATGAACTATTCCTGGAAGGGAAACGTGCGGGAACTGGAGCATGTAGTGGAAAGAATCGTGCTCCTTTCAGACAGGGAAGTCATAATGCCTGAAGACCTTCCGGATGAAGTTCTTAAGAGCACGGGCAGCCTTGGATGCTTGCCCGATATCAAAGACGGGACCTTCGATCTGGAAGAGTTGCTTGAGAAAATTGAAAAAGACTATCTTATAAAAGCCCTCGAAAGGTCACAAGGGATTAAAACCGAAGCAGCCAAGATCCTGAATCTCTCCTTCCGTTCCTTTCGGCATCGTCTCCAGAAGTATGGGTTAAAATAGTAGTTAGTTTATATCCCTCTTAAGTAGTTATTTGGTACTACTTCCAAAAGCCGCCAAACAGAGCGTAAGCTACTACTTAGGAGAACTAGATTTAAATGGGACTGAAACTCGGAGAGGCGATGATCAGGGATGGTCTTATTACGCGGGATCAACTCAGGGTCGCACTCGAAAGACAGGTTGTTTTCGGGGGACGAATCGGCACAAATATTGTGGAACTCGGCATATTGGCCGAAAAGGACCTTTCGGCATTCTTAAGCCGTTTCTTCAAGATGCCGGCTGTGGACCCGGCGCAGCTCGCCTCAGTAGATCCTCAGGTTATAGCCTGCTTAAGCAGGGAGCTCGCGGAAAAATACAAGGTGGTCCCTTTCAAGAAGGAAAGACACAGGCTCCACGTCGCTGTTTCCGACCCGCTCTCAATGTCAAATGCGGATGCGTTGAGGTTCATAACCGGATACGATTTCATATTTTACGTATTAAGCGAACTGCGGCTTCTGTTCGCCCTCGAAAAATACTACGGCATAGAAAGAAACCTGCGCTATATAAGCGTATTCGGCAAGGGTAAAACTCAGGAACCCACGAGAGAAGATGTAAAGAAAGAGCTCAATAAAGTAAAAGAACAATTTGCCCAGGTGCAAAAGAGAGAGGAAACCATCGGCATCCTTCTTTATGAGGCCAGCAGGGTCGCTTCGCGGACCGCTGTTTTCGTTCCTAAAGGTGACAGGATCATGGGATGGAGATCAAGGGGCATGACGGTTGATCACTTCAACGTCCCCGCAGCCGCCGACTCGGTCTTCTCAGAGGTTATCGGGAAAAAGACTTGTTACAGGGGCCCTCTTGCTGAGACGCCGGGGAATGAGGCCCTGATCTCGGTCCTTTCGGGCGTACCCAGGGATTGCATTGTCATCTCAATCCATATCAGGGGCAATATTATTGCTTTAATGTATGCAGACAACGGCAATTCTTCAGAGCTGAGTGCCAGTCTCACCTATTTTGACACCCTGGCTACCATGGCGTCACTCAGTTTTGAAATTATCATGCTGAGACAAAAGTTATTAGACCTGCTTGTGCCTAACGTTTAAATATTGCCGCCATATATATGTTGTCGTTTTTTTTACTACGAGGATAAGACAAAAAGTAACTTACAGGTGGCCTTCTGTCCATCTTTGCATGCTTCGCCATGCAAGTCTCACCAACGTTTTATCAGCTGCACCAGCTACCCCTCACAGGCGCTTTTTGGGCCGTAGAGCAGGCATGCAGGGGCAAGTGCTGGATGACTTATCCCGCACATCAGCAAGTTCAGATGAGCAGGGCTAACCAGTCATTTTAAAAACAGCATGGTTCGAGGGTGAAATAGCATATTTCTTTATGATTGAGGATTTTTCTCTCATAACAATCCACACATATCTCAAGGGTGAAGGGACATATCTCCCGTTTCTTTTCCATTACTGGTGACATCTATTCCTCTTCACAAAATCTTAGTCAGGATAGCAGGTACTTGCCAACAAAGAAAAACCCAAAGGATATAAAAATGGTAATGCCGGCTATTGTAAATGCGAGTGATTTCCCATGCCATAAACCGGCAAACCAACGCATGAATTCATCCACAAGCATACTTCTCTCGCCGCCATAGAGTTCCAAATCATGCTTATACATCTTGGAATCTTCAGACGCAATCGAATAAACATATCCGCCTACTGCTTCATAACCCAAAACTCTATCCGAATCATTCTCGACTGTCAGATCAATCAAGATGGCGCCGCCAAGGCCGGCAATTAGGACAATGCCCGTGATGAGGTACAGCAATGTCCCGGGATTTGTTATTTTCCATTTCATAGCGCGAAAAGCAGATAATTGCGTTATCTTTTTCATCTCAGACAATCCCCTTTTTCCGAGGCATATCGCACCCACGTTTATGGTTTATGCTTTTGTAATATTCTTCTTCTTTGACTCTCTTATAAAAGTCACAATATATGCAAGATTTGTATTTCTTGGCATATGTCCCCTGGACATCTCCGTCGCAAAGCGTGCCGACAACAAACCAACATGCCCTCCCACCATTCGTACCTCCGTGCAGCCTATCAAGGTTTTCTATAGTCGCGGCCGGGCAAACACCTAAATCACTACTATGTCTGCCTTCCGGCTGTCTTCCACAATTCTTGAATTCCCAACAGTTAAGTTTTCTTTTTCTTTTCATCTTGAAAATATATTACAGAGGCCGTGCCCATGTAGTATCACACGGAATCTCCCGGTGCGTCAATTAGTTAATTATTTTTAGCAGGAAATATATTATTGGAAAATTGACATAAAACGCAATGGATTGCCATATGAATTCTTGAAATAGGTTATAAATAACACTAACAAGGACCAGGTAATCAGAAGGAGATTAAGATTTCGCCAATTCATCCGTAAACTTTTCCAAAAAAAGTGTCGAAAAACCTTACAAAGAAGCATACCTTATGGCCGATTCACTGAAAACCTCGCAAAATCGAAGGCATACATACAGGCATAGAATATGCTCGTTCCATTTGAAGAGAAACTGTTCTATACCCTTTTTATAACCGTAAAGGGATAAAGTCGGCTCCGGATGGATGTGCGTCATGAATGAAAGAAGGAAGCAGAAGAGATTCGAATTGAATGTTTTGAGAGTGCACAGCGCACTCGTGTTTACAGAAAAAGTGAAAGTCCTCGACATCAGTATGAACGGGATATCTCTGGAATCAACCAGGTGCCTTAATCTCGGTCATTCTTACGGACTCCGCTTGGCAGATGAAAAGAAGATCTTTTCCCTGAAGGGAAACGTAGTATGGTCATCTCTCATCGAGTCAAGGAAAGGCCCTTTTGGAAATGTAACACCCGTATACAAGGTCGGCATGAACTTTATCGGTATGTCCCCTGAAAAAGGGATTGAATTTCTTAATTTCATTCTGGAAAACCACAGGGACCGTATATATACGCCACCTGTTTCCATATCGCAAAGTGGTTCGGAAGTCCCGAGGGAATTTTCAGACAAAGTCGAGCATATGCATAAATGGCGTATAAATACAGGATACCATAAGGCAAATGAAACTGAAGAAGATGCCGGCGAGCACCAAATCAAAGAGGCTTATCAGGACTCAAAGACATGTGAAGTAAGTCTCACGAGACTTATCATCCCGCAAAAAATCCTGGCAACAACCGGCAAAGCACTAACGCTTCATGTTCGTGCGATTGCCACTTCAAAGTTCTACAAAGGCCCTGTGACAATTACATTGAAGGCTGTTCCGGTTAGTGGCGTCAAGGTTGCAATCACCCCCGCTGACGTAACGGAGGAGCTAAATAAGTCGACAAACTTTTGCTTCAGTTCCACAATCATATGCACTAAGAGCGGGACGTGGCCGATCAAGTGGACCGCAAAGATTGGTTCGAGCAAAGTTGGCAATAACGCAAAAAACGTCTTGACAGCAATAACTCATCTTGATTGCCGCAATGCCGGATGTATGAAAATTAGGATTTAGTTCCAGCAGTGAAAGAAATAGTGCGCCCGGCATTTGTCAAAGCCTATCCAGGGATTGTTCACGGTGAATTGGGCGCGATCTTTCAAGGGACCTTCTCCCGGCATATGCGACAAAAGCCAGAAACGTTTCTGTTACTAGTGATGCAGAAAATGTTTTCTTCAAAGTAGATACGGCCATCCCGTGCGGCCTTCTCGTTAGCGAGCTTCTTTCAAACAGTCTAAAACACGCCTTTCCGGGAGGCAGGAAAGGTAAAATTCATGTACACATTGGAAAAAACCTGGCTGAAGGCAAAGCCGTGTACGATCTGGTTGTAAGTGATGACGGAGTTGGCATCCCTGAAGAGATTGACATCAGGAAAACAAAATCATTGGGCTTGCAGCTAGTCAAAACATTGGCAGAGCATCAACTTCGTGGGACAGTGAATCTGGACCGAACAGAGGGCACAAAATTCCATATCCGGTTCAGCGAGGCAAGCTACGGCAAGAGGATATAGCATAGGCCGATTGCCTTATCCTCGGGCAGATAGATACGCTTTGGAAGAGTATGTAGTTTAGTTTAGCCATACTGCTTTGAAGGAGAGCCGGCACCGCAATTTCCAACTAATAATTGATCGCCGTCAGAGCAAGCAGGTTACTGTAACACTTTACTTCAGAACCTCATTGTCAACTGTAAATCTTTATTTGTCCTGAACAAGCCCCCACTTGATTTCAGCCGCCGTATCCCTGTATCCTTGCTGTATGCGCACCGAAACAGTTGATTTTCTGATTATCGGAAGCGGAGTTGCCGGCCTCAGGGCCGCAATCGAAATAGCGCCTTATGGCAGCGTCCTCGTCGTGACAAAGGATAAGCCTTCGGAGAGCAGCACCGAATACGCCCAGGGCGGCATCGCAGCAGCGATCAGCGACGAGGACGAGGTCGGCATCCATTTCGAAGACACGCTGAAGGCAGGAGACGGGCTCTGCAGGGAAGATGCGGTCAGGACGCTTGTCGAAGAAGGTCCGGAGAGGATCATGGAACTGATATCCTGGGGCGCCGAGTTCGACAGGGAAGGAATGAAGCTGGCGCTTACCCTGGAGGCCGCCCACTCTCGAAGGAGGATATTGCATGCTCACGGCGATTCGACGGGCACGGAACTTGAAAGGGTCCTTCTTACAAAGGTCC
>JBAIXS010000193.1:0-4102 GCA_037916395.1 Candidatus Sulfobium mesophilum | reverse complement strand
AGTAATGTCGAGATAGGCCCCTTCTGCATAATTAAAGGCGGTGTAAGAATAAAGAAAGGGACAAAGCTTCTTTCCAATGTAATAGTCGAAGGTATTACCGAAATTGGCGAAAACTGCGTCTTTCATCCCTTCACCAGCATCGGGTTCCGCCCACAGGACCTTAAATATAAAGGTGAAGAAACCAGACTTGTTATAGGCGATGGCAATATCGTACGGGAATATACCTCTATTCATCGGGCATCGGTCGGCGGCGACAGCGTCACATCCATAGGCGACAACAATTTCCTCATGGCCTACGTGCATATTGCGCACGACTGCAAGATAGGCAGTAACGTCATCCTTACTAACGCCGCTACCCTAGCCGGCCACATTGTCGTCGAAGACCACGCATACATTGGCGGCGTCGTTGCTATCCACCAGTTCACCAGGATAGGAAGGTATGCGATGGTAGGCGGTTTCAGCGGCATCGGGCAGGATATTCCACCATACATGATAGCTGCGGGGGCCAGGGCAAAGCTGTTCGGCCCGAACACTATCGGGTTGCAGAGGCATGGTTTCACTGAAAAAACGATCAACGAGATCAAAAAGGCTTACAAGATCCTTTTCAGGGAAAAGCGCACGCTCAAAGATGCGCTGAAGAAGGTGCAAGAGGAGTTTCCCGCCTCCGTTGAAGTCAGACACCTCGTAGAGTTCATTGAAAAAAACAAACGCGGGATCTGCAGATAGCGCCATGAAGAAACTGGGTCTCATCTCCGGCAGCGGCGCACTGCCTGTTGCTGTGGCGGAGGAGGCCCGCCTGAAAGGATATTACGTATTCGCCGTAGGCCTTGAGCCTGTCGCTGAAAAGTCGCTTGCCTCCTCGGTTGATGAGATAAAATGGATAAACGTGGGCAAACTGGGTTCAGTTATTGCGGCGTTGAAAAAGGCAGGCATCACAGAGGCGGTAATGGCCGGGAAGGTCCCTAAATCACTTTTGTATAAGAGCAGGATAACGCCGGACCTTCGCGCGGCAAAGGTACTTTTTTCTTTGAAGGACCGGAGTGATGACGCCATACTCCTTGCCGTAACAAAAGAACTGGAAAAAGACGGTATTATGCTTCTGAATACGACTGATTTCAGCTCCCGCCTGATGACCCCCGAAGGCATCCTTACCAAATGCGCCCCCTCGGCAAGTGAATGGAAGGACATTAACTTCGGCTTCAAAATGGCAAAGGAAATAGGGAGGCTGGACATCGGGCAGACCGTGGTAGTAAAAAATAAGGCAGTGATGGCGGTTGAGGCGATAGAGGGAACTGATGAAGCTATACTTAGAGGAGGGAACCTTGCAGGAGAGGGCGCCGTAGTTGTTAAGGTGAGCAAGCCGCAGCAGGATTTAAGATTTGACGTGCCTGTGGCCGGAATGGACACGCTGCAGGCAATGATTCGCGCTCGGGCGCGCGTGCTGGCCATTGAAGTAAATAAAAGCATGCTTCTTGACAGAGAAGAACTGCTTAGGAAAGCTGACAAACACAAGATATCCATAGTCGGTTTTCTCGGGCATCAATAATTTCCCCCGGCGGGTAACTGCCAGATAATTGACAGGCGTCCCGGGGAATCTTCCTCACAGGCTAATAAATCCTTAAATAAGTTAAATTGACAAAAACAGGTAATTTTGTGTATATATACCCCTGTTAATTTTAGGTATAACTTTCTTTAAGCTATTCGCAAGTGATAGCTGTAAATCCAATTACTGAGGTGCTTATGACATATAAGAAGGTCATATATTGTGTCGTGCCTTTGCTTGTCCTTGCCCTCCTGATTCCCTTCGCTGCGAGCGCACAGGAATCGGCGAGTTGTCTTGCCTGTCACAGTTCCATGAAGGGCAGGATAAAAACAACCGGCGGCAACCTTATCGAGTTGAATGTGGATTCTGAAAAGTTTCAGGCTTCGGTCCACGGCGCTCTGGCCTGCACCGACTGTCACATGAAATTCACTGACAATCCCCATTCCTCGCCCGACGTATCGGTGCCCCAGGACGTCCTGTCGCTTTCCTCAAAGATATCCAGGAAATATCCTGTCGACCCTGTGGCCGCTGCTGCCTGCAGCAAATGTCACGGCGAAATTTTCCAAAAAGTGCTGAAGAGCGTCCATGGCAAAAACATTACCGAAAAGCACCAGACAGACGGTGCACTCTGCATAGACTGCCATGGGTCTCCTCATTATATTCTTCCCGTCAAGAACCCGGCATCAAAGGTCAGCCGTCAGCAGCAGGTGGAAACATGCGGCAGGTGCCACGGGGATAAACAAATAATAGAGAAGTATAAATTGGAAGAAAACGTGATGGACAGCTTCAATGAAAGTTTTCATGGAAGAAAGCTGCACCTGGGACATACGAAGGTCCCGGTCTGCGCAAGCTGCCACAATTCTCATGACATCATGTCAAAAAATGATCCGAATTCTCCTGTCTTCGGCAACAACAGGTTGCAGACATGCGGCAAATGTCATAAAGGAGCAAATGAAAAATTCATCCCGGCTATCACACATAAACGGCCCGGACCGATACCGCATTACACCGAAAAGGCACTGATATTCCTGGTATTAGGGGTTTTTACCTTCATCATCTCTCACGTTTTGCTGGAGGCATTTTCCGACATCAGGGACGCTATCTTCAGGAAAGGGGGGCATGAATAATGAACGAGACAAAAACTAAAGCTGCCCAGGAAATACCCAGGGAAATAGAGAGATTCGATATAATATTCCGCATACAACACGTCATAATGTTTACGACTTTTCTTCTGCTGAGCTTTACAGGCTGGGGGCTTAAATATGCCCACGCGCCTGCCGGCGTGTCAAGCTGGTGGATACGCGTCTGGGGAGGCCCTGAGACTGCCGGCATCATACACAGGGTTGCGGGCATAACGATGCTGCTGGACTTCATATGGCATGTAATCTACCTTTTTTACCTTTTTGCCACGAAACGGATGACTATAAATTTGAAGACGACGATTATTCCTCTTCCCAAAGACATCTTCGATGTTATACAGAACTTCTTGTATTTCTTCGGGCTGTCGAAGCAGAAGGCAAGATTCGGAAAATTCTCCTACGCCCAGAAATTCGACTATTGGGCTGTCTTCTGGGGTATGTTCATCATAGGTTTTTCAGGTTTTGCCCTGGCATTTCCGATGCTTGTATCACATATCATCCCCAAGTTCACCACTGCCTGGATATGGGAGCTTCTGTCGATCATGCATAGCGATGAGGCGCTTCTTGCTATTGTCTTCATCCTCTTCTGGCACTTTTATAACGAGCATCTCAAGCCGGAGAATTTTCCGATGAGCTGGCTATGGATAACTGGAAAGATATCGACAGAAAAACTAAAACACCACCACCCCATCGAATACGAATTGTTGTTCCCTGACGCGAAAGAACCCAGGAAAGACTAGGGGGTAGATGGTGAGAAGATTAGCAGTCCTGTGCCTGATATTCCTGTCGTTTTCCTGTAGCAGATGGAAGCCAGTCGAAAAACCTGTCGTCAAAGAGAAGGAATCGCCGATAATTGCGTCTCTAAAGGATTCCTCTCTCCCTTGCTTCAGGTGTCACTCTTATGAAAAATTTTCACTCGATGCCAAGGGCAGGTTTTCCCATCCTAAACATCTCGGACTTGGGGTCCATTGCAACCAGTGCCATGTAATGATGCCGCATAAGGCGATGGAATTGAACAAAGATACTTGCAATCACTGCCATAATCTGACAGCGTTTACTTATTCGGGCTCAGGCATGGCCGTGACCTTCTCCCATCAAAACCATGCTAAAAAATACGGCTGCGGCGAGTGCCATCCAAAGCTCTTCCAGATGAAGAAGGGGACTTCTAACATCGTGATGGATGAGATGTACAAAGGCGGCAGCTGCGGCAGATGCCATAACGGAAGGATCGCATTCCCCGCCAAAGACTGCGCGAAGTGCCACAACATGTCGGCCCTGAAAAAAGACTTCAGTTACCCGTCCGGCAACATGTCACCCGCGGTATTCAGCCACCAGGTGCATACAGCCATGTTCGAATGCGCCAACTGCCACACAAGTGTCTTTAAATATAAAAAGGGCGGGTCCGGCATGAAGATGGACG
>JBAIXS010000192.1:0-5609 GCA_037916395.1 Candidatus Sulfobium mesophilum | reverse complement strand
AGTTGAAGGCCTCGACATTGTGGGTGGACTGCGGGAGAAGTTTGGTTTGCCTGTCTTCATTGAAAACGATGCCAATGCGGCGGCACTGGGGGAAAAAATAGGCGGGGCAGGCAGGGGCTTTAATAATTTCGTCCTTCTTACGCTCGGTACCGGCATAGGCGGAGGCATGATTTATAAGGGAGAACTGGTTGAGTCGTCGAGCGAGATAGGCCATATGAGCATAAACGCTGACGCTGAAAAATGTCCCTGCGGCAACATCGGTTGCCTTGAAAATTACGCATCTGCCAGGGCGATGGTATCAAAAGCCATAACGCTGCTTGAAAAAGGCTCTGAGAGTCTTCTTACTAAATGCTGTAAGGGCAGCATTTATAAAATAACCCCTGAAGATATTTACCGGATCGCGTTTGAAGGCGATACCCTTTCCCGTGAGATTCTCAGGGACGCGGGCAAGTACCTTGGTGTCGGGCTTGCGAACATTATCAATATAATGAGCCCGGAGGCGATCATTCTGGCGGGCGGGCTGATAGGTGCCTGGAACATCTATATACAGGAGGCGATAAAAGAGGCCTCCAGACGGGCCTATAAGGATCTGTTCGATTCGGTAAAAATTGTGCCGTCTTCACTTGGAGACAATGCAGGAATCATCGGGGCTGCGTGCATCGTCTTTAAGGAACTATCCCGGCATTCCTCCCTGTCCTGATACATGTCTAAAAACATACGCAACTTTTCCATAATTGCTCATATCGACCACGGAAAGTCTACGCTTGCCGACAGACTTCTCGAATATACGGGCGCCCTCAGCGCTCGCG
This sequence comes from Candidatus Sulfobium mesophilum, assembly GCA_037916395.1. Taxonomy (GTDB): domain Bacteria; phylum Nitrospirota; class Thermodesulfovibrionia; order Thermodesulfovibrionales; family UBA6898; genus Sulfobium; species Sulfobium mesophilum_A. The sequence goes on along the minus strand of JBAIXS010000192.1, from coordinate 4,800 downwards.
AGATGACGGCGCAGGTACTGGATTCGATGGACCTGGAAAGGGAGAGAGGGATTACGATTAAGGCCCATGCGGTGCGGCTCCTGTACAACGCAATGGACGGAAATGATTATATTCTTAACCTAATAGATACCCCAGGCCATGTAGACTTTTCGTATGAAGTCTCAAGGAGTCTGGCTTCCTGCGAGGGCGCTTTGCTCGTTGTCGATGCGACGCAGGGCGTTGAGGCCCAGACGCTCGCCAACGCTTATCTTGCCGTAGAGCACGACCTGGAAATTATTCCTGTTATAAACAAGATAGACCTCCCAAGCGCGGAGCCCGGCAAGACCAAAGAGCAGATAGAAGACGCAGTCGGCATCGATTGTTCGGAGGCTGTGCTTGCAAGCGCGAAAGAGGGGATAGGCACGAGGGATATTCTCGAAGCAATCGTCAGGAAGGTCCCCGCTCCGTCAGGATCCGATGAGCGCCCGCTTAAGGCGCTTATTTTCGATTCCTGGTTCGATAATTATCAGGGCGTCATTGTTTTGGTCAGGGTATTTGACGGAAGAATCAGGGCCGGCATGAAGATCAGGATGATGGCGATGGGAAGCGTGTTCGAGGTGTCACAGGTCGGGGTTTTCACTCCCAAGATGGGGGCTGTGGAGGAACTGACCTCGGGAGAGGTTGGATATATAATAGCCGGCATAAAAAGCGTGACCGACACGAAAATCGGCGATACTATTACATATGCAGAAGACCCCGTTTCCGAGCCCTGCCCCGGGTATAAAGACATTAAGCCCATGGTGTTTTGCGGTTTTTATCCGACCTCCACTCATCAATACGAAAACCTGAGGGATGCCCTGAATAAGCTCAGGCTTAATGACTCGTCATTTAATTACGAGCCTGAAACCTCGCTTGCACTGGGGTTCGGTTTCAGATGCGGTTTCCTGGGCCTTCTGCATATGGAGATTATACAGGAAAGGCTCGAAAGGGAGTTTGGGCTGTCTCTTTTAAGCACTGCGCCTACCGTCGTCTACAGGGTGACGGATGCCAAAGGGGAAGTCTCCCTTATCGAGAACCCTGCGATGCTTCCTGAAAGGTTTGAGAAGATTGAGGAGCCTTTTGTCCTGACGACGATCTTTGTGCCGAAGGACTTTATCGGCCCGATTTTGGATCTGTGCCAGGAGAAAAGGGGCGTTCAGAAAAGCTTCTCCTATCTCGGCAGGGAACGCATAAAGGTTGAATATGAACTTCCGCTTAATGAGATTCTCTGGGATTTCTACGACAGGTTAAAATCACTGTCCAAGGGATATGCCTCTATGGACTATGAGTTTCTGGGGTACCGTGAGTCAGTCCTCGTAAAGCTAAATATACTTCTCAACGGGGAACCGGTGGACGCCCTTTCCTTGATAGTTCATACTGACAAGGCGTATTATAAGGGGAGGCAGCTCACCGAAAAGCTTAGAGAAATTATACCCAGACAGATGTATGAGGTCGCGATACAGGCGGCACTAGGCAATAAAATCATAGCCAGGGAAACGGTTAAGGCTCTCAGAAAAGATGTCATAGCCAAGTGTTATGGCGGTGATATCACGCGAAAAAGAAAGCTGCTCGAAAAACAGAAGGAGGGCAAGAAAAGGATGAAGCAGGTGGGGCGTGTTGAACTCCCGCAGGAGGCGTTCCTTGCGGTCCTGAAGCTGAAATGATGAAACCACGGAAGAAGAAATCCAACATACGTGAAACCATAGAAGCAGTTGTAGTAGCCTTCCTGATCGCGCTTGTAATCAGGACTTTTGTCATACAGGCATTTAAGATTCCGTCAGGGTCCATGATACCCACTCTCCTTGTGGGAGACCATATCCTTGTCAATAAGTTCCTGCTGGGGACGCCGGTGGATATCCCTTTTACAAACATAACGCTTTTCAGGATGCCGGGGTTGAGGAAACCCCTTAGGGGTGATATCATAGTTTTTAAATATCCGGAGGACCCAAAGAGAGATTTCATAAAGAGGGTCATCGGATTAGGTGGAGACACTGTTATGTCAAAGGATAAGGTCGTTTATGTTAACGGCCGGAAGCTCGTCGAACCTTACACCCAGCATGTCGACGAAGAAATCAAGCCAGGGCAGTTCGACAGGCGGGACAACTTCGGTCCTGTTGTTGTGCCCGAGGGGTCCGTCTTCGTTATGGGAGACAACAGGGACCAGAGTTATGACAGCAGGTTTTGGGGGTTTGTCCCTGGTTCGGAGATTAAGGGCAATGCTATCATTATATATTGGTCCTGGGACAGCGAAAAGACGTGGGTCCGTTTCGGCAGGATAGGGAGGCTCGTAAGATGACAGTAAGAATAGGCAGAGAGGGTTTTATCAAGACTTTTTTGCTTCTGCTGATATTCGCCGCACTGGTTTTTGTGGGCATATCATTCGGCAAGCCTTATTACCGCTATAATACTCTGAGGTCCCATACGAAAGACATTCTCTCTTCTGAAATAAATGTATTGCCTGTGATCAAGGAGCAGGTCCTTAAAGATGCAAAGGAATTAAACGTTCCGCTAAAGGAAGAAAACCTTGAAGTGACCGTGCAGAATAAGATCATCAAGGTAAAGGCAACCTGGTCGGAGACGGTGAATTTCTGGGATTATTATAAGAAGCGGCTTGATTTTGACATGGAGGTTGAATACTGATTGTTTACCGGTCTCGTTGCCGAAATGGGGGAGATAGTCAGTGTTGTAAAGAGCGGCAGCGGCGCGCGGCTATCCCTGAATTCCCGGCAACTGTCCTCAGAAGCCAAAACAGGCGACAGCATCGCGGTCAATGGAACATGCCTCACTGTAGTCGAACTGAAGGGCCAAACGCTCGCCTTTGATGTCTCCTACGAGACGTTGAGATCCACTAACCTTGGAAGTCTTAAGACAAAAGACAGGGTAAATCTCGAGCCGTCTTTAAGGCTTGATTCGAGACTCGGCGGCCATTTTGTTACCGGTCATATCGATGGCCTTGGGACCATAGAGTCAAAGACCGCTTCAGGCGATGTTCTTAAGATTGTCATCGGCTCGGGCGTGGACATAATACGGTTTCTTGTTGAAAAAGGGTCTGTTGCAGTTGATGGCATAAGTCTTACTGTTGTGGATGTGCTGCCCAGGGGTTTTTCGATAGTAATAATCCCTCATACGGCAGCCTTGACGACTATTGGCTTTAAAGGTCCGGGGGACACCGTAAATATTGAGGTTGATATTTTGGGCAAGTATGTTTCAAAATTCCTCCATAAAGGCAAAGATTCAGTTTTGCTGAAGACCCTCTCTGAAGAGGGTTTCATGTGATCCGTGCTTCTTGCGCGAAGGATATCTAAGGAGACTTCAGATGTATAAGAACAAGTGTAATACGATAGATGAAGCTATCGAGGACATGGCCAAGGGCAAAATGGTTATCCTTGTCGACGATGAGGACAGGGAAAATGAGGGTGACCTTTGCATGGCGGCCGAAAAGGTGACGCCTGAGGCGATTAATTTCATGGCAAAATACGGCAGGGGCCTGGTATGTCTTTCCCTTGCGCCAGAAAGGATCGATGAACTTAAGCTTCCGATGATGACCGAGGATAATACCTCATCTTTCGGCACTGCTTTTACTGTATCGATCGAGGCCAAGAAAGGCGTGACTACGGGTATTTCGGCTGCTGACAGGGCTACTACCATACTGACGGCAATTAACCCGGCATCCAGGCCCGAGGATCTTGCGAGACCCGGGCATGTTTTCCCGCTAAGGGCGCGGCCGGGTGGAGTATTGCAGAGGGCGGGCCAGACGGAAGGGTCTGTCGACCTTTCAAGGCTGGCGGGTCTTTATCCGGCCGGCGTTATCTGCGAGATCATGAGCGACGACGGAACAATGGCCAGGATGCCGGAGCTGCTTGAATTTTCGAAGAAGCATAACATAAGAATTGTTACGATAAGAGACCTCATCGGCTACCGCATAAGGACCGAGCGTTTTGTACATCGCGTTTCAACCACCAAGCTGCCTACCGAATTCGGAGAATTTACAGTTATCGCCTTCTCAAATGAAGTAGACAGCAATATTCATATCGCCCTTGTGAAGGGGGAGATCAAGTCCGAGGAAGACGTTCTTGTCAGGGTCCATTCGGAATGCCTAACGGGTGATGTATTCGGGTCCAAAAGATGCGACTGCGGCGAGCAGCTTCATCGGGCGATGAAGATGATAGATGAAATAGGAGCGGGCGTAATTTTGTACATGAGACAGGAAGGGCGCGGAATAGGACTGGTTAATAAACTCAGGGCCTATGAACTTCAGGATAAGGGACTTGATACCGTGGAGGCCAACATAAAGCTAGGTTTTAAGCCGGACCTGAGGGACTATGGCATAGGCGCGCAGATACTAGTCGACCTCGGGATTCGCAAGATGCGTCTCATGACAAACAATCCAAAGAAGATCGTCGGCCTTGAGGGATATGGCCTTAAGGTCGTCGAAAGAGTACCGATAGAAAGCAGTCCTCACGAGAAAAACATCGTGTACCTTCAGACGAAGAAAAAGAAACTCGGACATATGCTGGACAATGTTTGACTATCAGCGGGTCCGCAGACAACGTTCTTGTTAACAAGGGCCCTGCGGCCCCGTCGGAGGAAGTAATTCTATTCCGGTTTTGACCGGTCACGAGAGGAAGGTTTTCTATTCCTTCTGAACTCTCCGCTCTTCCCGCCGCGTTTTTCCATGAGCACGATGTCCGATATAACCATATCCTTATCTGCGGACTTGCACATGTCATAAACGGTCAGTGCTGCTACGGAAACCGCTGTCAGCGCTTCCATCTCAACCCC
>JBAIXS010000191.1:0-3160 GCA_037916395.1 Candidatus Sulfobium mesophilum | reverse complement strand
GTCTGAAACTGACCGAGATGTTTCGACTGCTTTTAGCCGCAAAGCCTTATGTAACTCGGGATCCAGATAAACGGTAGCTCGTCTGGCTGCTGTCGCCATAATATCACCTCCCTAGCACTAAATAATTATAGCGCTATAGCTACATAACGTCAAGTTGCTAATTTCTTAGCATCGGTGAACTGATAAGGCTCGGTGCTCACGGACGAAATGTTCTTTTTCAATGCCGCGATACTGCTTCGGGCGGAAACATGCAGGCGAATGTACCGTAATTGAGACTGTAGCGTCCTTGCCATAGGCGTGAGGTTTCAACCGGAAATAAATGCGATCGGGTCGATGTTTGAGGGCGGAGTACTTCTTCTAATTAATGTTTAGCGATGAGCATATCCGCAATAGTGTCTAAATCATCTTGGGATTCGTTAGCAAGGTAGTCTTTGCCCTTGCAGTAATTGATCAGGTCATCAACACTTTCCTTGAACTCCTCCCTGATCATGGCAAGTTCTCCCATACCGTCACACCCTTTCTTGCGCCTCGTGACGAGCAGATATATCTCTGCACATTCCCTGGCCTTACAAAGAAGCGAAGAAGCATGATTATCTGTCGCAGCTATTTCCGTAATATTAGTTAGCATTATGTGCAAACTCTTGCTGCCGTGCTGCTACACTCGGGAGCTGATGGCTGTCTCAGTTCTGCCAGCACAGAATCCGCTACAAGCCTGGCAGCCGCTTTGCGTTCCGTCTCCGGCACCGCATCTATGTCAAAATACTCCGTGTATTTCATGTAATACGAAAGTGCATCGAACTGAGCCAGCTTGTCCTCCCCAACCAGATTTTCCAGAACCCTGCCATGGCATCGAAGGAAACAGCCGTCTATAAGAACAATCTTTTCCGCGTTCTTCATCCACTGTGCTATAGCCGAATTGGGTACGGTGAATAATTCCCCGTGACAACCCCGTCGATAGGGCTCCTCCTTTGCCACCATATGGGCGGCAAGGCGTGCGATCTCGCCTCTGATACAGGCCCCTTCACATGAGAGGACCGGTATTTTTCCTTCCTCAAGATTCATGCTTCCGACCTTTTCTCCTATAGGACATTTTCTATCGGTTTCTGAAACCTCTACGGTAAATATGCCTTTTAACTCCTTCATTTCTTTTTCCTTTCAGATTCAGCTGTATCCTTGTGCGGCGCGCAGCATTGCTTTTTCATTTCTTCCATCATTGTTAGGCAGTCTGAAAAACTTCCCTGGCCATTGCAGCACTTCGTCATCATCTCAGACATCCCATGTCCCATCAGGCCGAAACCGGAGGCATTGGATTTTGCCTTCTTGCTTCCGGCTTTTGTGTTTTTGGTGCTCATTTAATACCTCCTGCATCTTTGTGGTTAGAATCTGTCTTAACGGTGACACTCAGCTGTGCCCGGTTATGACTCTTTTCTTCTCTTCATACTCTTCCTTGTTGACCTCTCCCCGGCTATACCGTTTATTCAGTATATCCAGCGGCGACTCTGAGGCGTCTTCTCTGTGGTTGCCCGGCTTGCGGAAACCCGGCCCGCATATCATCGAGCCCATGCGTCCTCTCATCATGAAAAAGCAAAGAAACATCATGACAATCATGATGAGCGGGAATATCCACCAAAGTCCGTATCCAAAACCTACACAGGGAAACATAGTTATCATCTCCTTTCTACTCCTATAGACGAAAATCGGGAAGGAAAGGGTACGCCTATTTTTTGAGGAATTTTAGTGAAGGAACTTTACGGTCGCAGGCAAGCTCATTTCTCTCATCTTTGTAGAAACTGCAGTGGTGCTCTAATTCTTTTTTGAGTCTTGCTCTGGCGCGATGCAGCCTGATCTTGACTGTTTCGAGCGATATATCAAGGATTTCGGATATCTCGTTATTCTTCATTTCTTCAAGGTCGCTGAGGATCAACACCGTCCTGTAGTTTTCAGGCAGTCCGTCTACGATGCCCCTGATGCAGTCGTTCATTTCTTTTCGGATAAGCTGCCTGTCAGGGGAAGCGCTCGAGTCTAAAGCAATCTCTTCTTCGTAAGCAGATTCTCCGTTAAGACCTCCATCCACAACCTGCGCCTGAGGGCTCGTCGAGGATTTTCTTCTATAGTCCATTGCAGAATTTGTTGCGATGCGATAAATCCATGTCGAAAGGCTCGAATCACCCCGGAAACTGTCAAGAGCGGCATTTATTTTCAGAAATACCTCTTGCGTCACATCGTCGGCCTCGCTTTCGCCGATCAGTCTCGTTAGATACCGCCGTATTTTTTCATGGAAGCCGTCATAAATATCCTGAAACTTATAGCGGTTCGTCATATCTTTACTTTAATATCCCTTTCACGATTACATCAACTGCTTCTTAGGGCGTCACTCCATGAGCCATAAGCGTCTCCATCTGACGCTTTTCGACGCTCCCAATTGCTCGAACCGGTCCGATTAACCACTATGTTGAGTAGTAAAAGAAATTGTTATTTTTTTCAACGGGCCAGCGTTGCGTATTAGTCGGTGTTATTCACAAAATAGCTGTGCGGAGTATAGTGCAAAAGTCTCACCTGAGAAAAAAGTAGGCTTTGGCCAACACTTCCTTCCTGTTACACTCATCTTTGGCTTCTGATATAATGGTGCAAACTGCAACTGGTATTAGATTCTATTTAAGGCAGGGATCTCTGTGAACAAGAATAGACTGGAAGCATTCAGCGATGGAGTGCTTGCAATCATAATAACCATCATGGTGCTGGAGATGAAGGTTCCTCGGGGAGTGGATCTCGACTCCCTCCGTCCCATTCTTCCCATATTCATGAGCTACGTGCTGAGCTTCGTCTATATTGGCATCTACTGGAACAACCATCACCATATGCTGCATACGACGCATAACGTAACGGGCGCGATGCTTTGGGCAAACCTGCATCTGCTTTTCTGGCTTTCCCTCTTCCCCTTTGCAACAGGGTGGATGGGTGAAAATCATTTTGCGCTGATGCCATCGGCTCTTTACGGAGTGGTACTCCTGATGGCCGCCATGGCATATTGGGTCTTACAGAACGTGATAATAAGGATGCAAGGACCGGAGTCAATACTCAAGAAAGCAGTGGGAAGAGACTGGAAGGGAAAGCTATCGCCTATATTGTATGTCGTGGGAATTATCGCCACTTTCTGGTC
>JBAIXS010000190.1:0-3100 GCA_037916395.1 Candidatus Sulfobium mesophilum | reverse complement strand
AGCTGAGAAGCATCAGATGTATATGCATTGCATCGACCGGAAAAGAATGCCGAAGCGACATCGGCGGCTGAATCCACGATGAGCGGGATAACCTTCATGCCATGTGCTGCGAAATAATCAGTGAGATTCTGTACGTGTGTGGTTCCTTTCTCCACGCATACTGTTATGCCGTTTAGTTGGACGATCTTCTTCACGCCGTCCTTCTTCGGCACCATAAAAGCCTGTCCGTCATAATACAAGATGCCGGGGAACTGTACCTTCAATCCTGCCTCGCGCCCGAGCGTCCAGGTAGTGTTCCGAAGAAGAAGATCGATGGCATTGTTTTGGAGGGCGGGGAAACGCTCCGAGGCTTTAAGCGGCACGAATACAACTTTCCCGGCATCACCGAGAACTGCCGCGGCCACTGCACGACAGAAATCGACATCTAATCCGTTCCAGCGGCCCGAAGCATCCCTTTCTGAGAATCCGGCAATGCCTTCGCTCACGCCGCACCGAAGCCGGTTGCGGGACTTAACCGCATCAAGGGTCTCGCCGCCCCAACTCATGCCCCGATCAAGTAAGAGCGCCAGCATGGCAAAGCATGCTATGACCATTGCTTTTGAGCCTGCCTGTAATGCCCGCATAACAGCCACCTCAATATACAAAATTAGTCTCAACAGAATTGTCTCAAAAGGAGGGCTCCAAGTAAAGCAGAAAGCTGTTGCCCATTCTGAAAAATACAAAAGTGGGCTAAAATGTCCCTGATGACCATCTTAAAGAAGAACATCTTTCTTACCGGGGCTCCGTCGTCGGGAAAGACAACAGTTATCAAAAAGCTCCTCGGGGTGCTCAACTATCCTTTCAACGGATTTTATACTGAAGAGGAACGGGTAGGAGGAAAAAGGACAGGTTTTCTCATGAAGACCATTGACGGAAAAAAAGGCTATCTTGCCCATGAGGGCATAAGATCCGATATCCGCATAAGACGTTATGGAGTGAGCATAGAGAATATCGAACAGATTGCTGTGCCCTCGATCGTCCCCAAAAACAAAAATATTATTATCCTGGATGAGATCGGGAAGATGGAGTGTTTTTCAGAAGTCTTTAAACGGGCCGCCTTAGGGGCCCTCGATTCTAAAAATGTAGTTGTGGGCACTATAACATTCGGCGGTGATGAATTCATTCTTGGGATAAAAAGAAGGGAAGATATAGAGATTCACGAAGTGACGCCGGAAAACAGGGACATGCTGCCGGAAATGATCTTACAAAAGGTTTCGGTGCTCATTAAGTCTCTTACAACCTGAAATTCTAAAGTCCTCATATTTTGCAGCCCTGCATTGCAGTAGTTATTTTACTACTTGCAAGTCCCTATTTTTAAACTATTTTCCCTGATGTATCACTTTCTTGGCTATTATGTTCTTTGTCATAGCGTATCGACCTCAGTGGCGCTATAATGGAACCAAAGAAAGAAATTCTTTCCCCTGAGCGACAGGGATGAAGAGGAGGTTGCCATGAAAGGGAAAGACGTTGAAGATGCGCTTGTGGAACTCGGGCTAAAAAGAGGCGTGCTTTTTTTCAGGGATATTGATGAGGTTTTTCCAGCAGACCACTTTCCTATCAAGGAAGTGGAAGATATTTTGACTCGTCTTGATGACCTTGGCATCAGAGTAGTTGAAAACGAAGGATGTTTGAAGGCCAGGCACCGGCAAAAAAGAAGAGCGGCATAAAATTAATAAAATCAGTTATATTTAATGAAAACGTTTTAAGGAGTTTTCATATATGGCTGTCGTGGTGAAAACCGGTGCATTGCTGGTGCTTTCGAACATTTTTATGACTTTTGCGTGGTATGCCCACTTGAAGAACATGAACAATAAGGCGTGGTATGTAGCTGCATTTGCCAGCTGGAGTATAGCATCAGCGGAGTATATGCTTCAGGTGCCGGCCAACCGCATCGGGTATACTGCACTTAGCCTGCCGCAGCTTAAGATCATGCAGGAAATTATCACCCTTTCTGTCTTTGTGCCCTTTGCCGTGCTCTATATGAACCAGCCGGTAAAGCTCGATTATCTCTGGGCAGGATTTTGCCTGCTTGGGGCGGTCTATTTCATCTTCAGGGCCTAATCCTGTCAGATAGTATCCAGAGCCTGCTTTAAATCTGCTATGAGGTCGTCTATATCTTCAAGCCCAAGTGCAAGCCTGACAAGGTTATCAACCATGCCTATATTTTTCCGGTAATCCTCGGGATAGTCAAAGAAAGACATGGCCCACATTTGAGTGACTAGGCTTTCGCTTCCGCCCAGGCTCGGCGTTATCAGGAAGAGCTCGAGTGCGTCGATAAATTTCCTTGTTTCAGCATTGCCCCCTTTGACCTGAAAACTTATGACGCTCCCGAAGCCTTTCATCTGCTCCATGCCGATTGCATGATCAGGGTGAGATTTGAGGGCAGGATACCAGACTTTCTCGATCTTTGGATGTGATTCGAGCATTTCAGCCACAGCCAGACCTGCCTTGTTATGCTGCTCCATGCGCATCCCGAAGGTTTTGAGCCCGCGCTCCAAAAGGAAGCACGTAAGCGGTCCCGGGGTTGCTCCGATCATGCGCTGCATCTTGTAAAGATCGGTCATAAGAGCGGATGAACCGGCCGCCACCCCTGCCATAAGATCGTTGTGGCCGCCGAAATATTTCGTTGCAGAATGTAAGACAATGTCCACACCAAGTTCGATAGGTCTGATATTGTAAGGCGTGGCCATAGTGGCGTCTATGATCGTCATGATATTTCGTTTCTTTGCCACCTTTACAATTGCAGGGATGTCGAGCACCCTCAGATAGGGATTAGTCGGCGATTCGGTGAAAATAATATTGGTGTTGGACTTTATGGCCTTTTCTATCGCCTCGGCTGTGGGGTCAACAATGGAGTGCTCAACGCCGAATTTGCCAAGAAAGTTTGTAGCAAAATCCCGCGTCTGGCGGTAGCAGTCGCCGGTGAAGATAATATGCCCCTGCGGTTTCATGAAGGTCATTATGGTAAGCAGGACAGCCGCCATCCCTGAGGAATAGAGCACCGCGCGCTCAGCCCCTTCAATCGCGGCGAGTTTCCGCTCTGTTTCCTGCTGGGTCGGAT
>JBAIXS010000189.1:0-20645 GCA_037916395.1 Candidatus Sulfobium mesophilum | reverse complement strand
CTTGATCGGGGAATCCAATCACTGCGCCATTTTTTTCTTTACCCCCGCCGCGACTTTTCTGTAAAATTGTCCTTAAGGATCGGAGTCAGCTGGAGACATACTTACTCCATTCCTATTGTCGGGGATTAGGATAATTCAATATCGATGAATGTGTGAGAGGCATTTAACGGCGGCAGCTTATTTTCTCATTATTATCGGGGCACTTTAATGGTTAATGGGCAACTTATGCGGACATTTCCAATAAATAATCATGCGATAGGCAAAAAATGAGTACTCTGCATAAGAAACAATGTTAAGCCTAATAATAAATTAATGACAACTGTTAAATGACTATGTCCAAAATGATCACATTTCATGTGCCAGAAGACAAAGAACTGCTCGCGGCATTCGGCGAGGTTGCACTGGTGCATGAGCATCTTAACTACATATTGCGAATGACAATCAAGACTTTGGCCGGTTTAACTCCTCAGGAAGCGCTAGATGCTACAGTTGCCGATGGCTCACGACAGCTTCGAAAACGAATTAATAAACTCGCACGGCAACGACTTGGAGAAGGCGAGCCTTTATTGAAGTTGCAAGCCCTCCTCGCGCGCTGCGAACGAGCTACAGAAAAGCGAAATGAGTTGGTACACAGCGTATGGGCAAAGGAGCTAGATGGCGAACCCCAACGGCGAGGATCAAACCAGCAATGGCAACCATTACCTACCAAAAAGGAGCTATTGGCACTAGCGAAAGAAATTCAAGAACTTACTATGATGCTAAACACGGCTCGCTTGGACGGTTTTTTATCTGAAGCCCTTAAGAAGCGGAAACTATGAATATTTCGGAACACACAAAATGAATCAAAAGACAAAGAGGCTTAATCGGGTAAGGGACGGTAGTTAACCGTCCCTCCCCACAACACCCACCATGCGGGTCTCCTCCTCAGGCGGACAAGCGCAATGGGCGTTTCGCGGAAATCCCTCGCATGAACCCGATCACATTTCGGCCGGATAGTGAATCTTGATCCATCCCGAAAGCTTTCGAGATTCGTATGGAAATAAGCCCCTGCTTCTCTAAGAACACGGGAATGGCCGTGTCTCTTTTTCGTTTCAGGTTCAGTGCCCCGCGCCCCTCAAGCACATCGTTACGCGCATAAATATATCGACATCATTCCCAAGCTATACTTTAAAAAGTTATAATTTATAGGGAATGGCGATCAATGTTCCAATTTGAATGGGATTCAAGAAAAGCAAAGAAGAATTTGCTGATTCATGGCGTATCGTTCGATGAGGCGAGCACAGCTTTCGGCGATACTTTATCACTGACAATTTATGATCCACTGCATTCGGACGAAGAAGATAGATTTGTCTTGCTTGGGACATCTCACCGAAGCCGTCTTTTGGTAGTTGTCCATGCGGAGAGAAAAGATATAATCAGAATAATAAGCGCAAGAAAAGCGACGAAGAATGAAAGGAAAAAATATAAAGAGATCCAATAAAGATCGAGACATGCTTGAAGAATATGACTTCAGCAAAGGCGTCCGTGGAAAATATTCAAAAAAATATGCGGCAGGAACAAACGTCGTAGTGATCGAACCCGACGTAGCCAAATACTTTCCTGATCATGATTCGGTCAATCAGGCATTACGGTCATTAGCTGATATTATTAAGAAACGGAAAAGTGCGTAATCGGGTAAAGAACGGTAGCTAACCGTCCCTCCTCACGCCGCCACCGCATGCGGGTCTCCTCATCAGGCGGACAAGCGCCATGAGCGTTTCGCAGAAATTCAACGGCATGAACCTGATGGCGTTATCCACCACCAATTAACTGGAGTGCCCAAAAAGTGCCCTCCCATTTAAGAGAAAGTCACTCAAAAAGACTTCTTTTCCAATATTTTCTCGAATATTCAGCGGCTTTCATCTCTTCATGGCAAATCCCGGAGTTGTCTCTATCGCCGTATCGAGTTTAAGGTAGAGCAGGAGAACGGATAGGGTTTTGTGAAGAAAGGAGGCCAACATTATGACTACGAAACAATTGGCAAATAAAGGATCCACCTTTTTCCTCGGCGGATTGATCGGCGTCGGCACCGCGTTATTGCTGGCCCCGAGCTCCGGCAAGGATGCCAGACGGAAAATCGGATGTTATGCTGACGAAGTCAAATACACAGCAGGGGATTACCTCAGGCAGGGGAAAGACATGATGTTATCAGCTTATAGAAGGGGAGCGAATTATATCGATAGCAGAACAAACCTTATCAGTGCGTCGATCGAGGCCGGTAAGAAAGCCTATAAAAGAGAAAAAGAAAGATTGACCCATTGACGCTCACTGCGTGTGCGTCTTTTTTACACTCAAAGAGGAGGGGCATTATCAGGGCCCTCCTCTTTATCTCTGAAAAGCGATCGCTGGGAAAAGGATTTTCATAGCCAGGCCGTTCGTCTTCATGCCTTACCCGATACGCGCTTCTTCTTTATCCCAAGGAGAAGCTTATTGAGGTCGCGTGTATTGAGGACATCCTTTTTTTCGAGCCAACCTCTTCTGGCAAGCGAGACACCGAAGATCATGTTGTCGTACTGGCCGCTGTTATGAGAGTCTGTGCTTATTGCCAAAGACACACCTTTTGATTTCGCCAGCCTGATATATGGTTCGGCAAGATCCAGCCGCAACGGATATGCATTTATCTCTATCGCAGTGCCCGTTTTTGCAGCACCTTTTAGCACCTCTTCCATATCCACCTCATAGGCTTCCCTCTCCCCAATAAGCCTGCCGCTTGGATGCGCGATTATGGACACAAAGGGATTCTCCATCGCAGTCAGGATCCTTTTTGTTATCTGCTCCTTTGACTGTTTGAACCCGGAGTGCACCGAAGCCACAACAATATCAAAGCCTTCGAGTATCTTCTCGTCGAAATCGAGCCCTCCGTCGTTTTTGATATTTATTTCAATCCCCGCCAGGAGTCTGAATCCCCGAAGTTTCTTGTTAACCGCATCTATGGCTTTCCTCTGTTCGACGACCCTCTCTTCGTGCAGTCCCCTGGCCACGCCAAGGCCTTTTGAGTGGTCGGTCACAGCAATGTAGCGATATCCTTTTGCGATCGGAACTTGGCCGAGGTCTTCAAGCTCCATATTGCCGTCGGACCAGTTGCTATGGACGTGAAGGTCTCCTTTTATGTCCTTAAGTTCGACCAGACGCGGCAGCGAGCGGGCAGAAGCAGCCTCCACCTCCCCAGTATCTTCACGCAATTCAGGTGGAACAAATTGCAGTTTGAGGATTTCATAGATTTCTTCCTCACTTGCACCGCCCATTTTTCTGTTGTCCTTTTCCCTGAATATGCCGTACTCGTTTAGCTTAAGTCCGGCCTTCACAGCTATTTCCCTAAGTCTGATATTATGGGCCTTACTGCCCGTGAAATAGGCAAGCGCAGCGCCGTAACTTTCCTCGTCGACCACCCTGATATCGACCTGCAGCCCTCCCGCCAGTACCACCGTCGACTTTGTAGGACCTTTCATCAGGATTTCTTTTACATCTGGCATGCGGGTAAAAACATTCATCACCGCAGCCGGATCTTCCGATGTTGAAAGGATATCTATGTCTCCGATTGTCTCCTTCCAGCGTCTGACACTGCCGGCAACGTTAAGTCTTCCGACCGGGGCATGCCCGGAAAGATATCTCAGGATGTCATTGACTACAGGGAGTACCTTACCTATTGGATGGCGGGCAGAGGACCTTTTGAGCATATCAATGCCCTTCAGAATGTTCGCCTCGGTCTTTTCCCTGATGCCCGGGATTTTAATAAGTTCATGTTCCCTGGCGAGTCTTTCGAGTTCGTCGATGTCTTTTACGTCATAACGGCTGTAAAGCAGGCTTATTGTCTTTGGACCCAGACCCGGAACCTTCAGCAGCGTGACTAGGCTTTCAGGCACCTCCTTTACCAGCTCTTCGTAAGCCTGCATATGTCCGGTTGTGATATATTCTTCGATTTTTCCTGCGAGGTCGCCGCCAATGCCCGGGATATCTTTAAGTTCAGCCTTTGTCAAAAGGCTTACATCTTTGCCAAGTGACTCTATGTTAAAGGCGGCTTTTCTGTAAGCCCTTATCCTGAAGACGTTTTCTCCCTTAATCTCAAGAAGGTCGGCGATTTTACTAAAAATATTTGAAATATCAATATTTTTCATGCAATTTTCCGGAGCACCCCTCGTTGTTATCAAAAATTCTTCAGTTAAAAGTATATCAGGAAAAAATGCCGCTTTCTTATGCCTGCCGGTTGTTTCGTTGTTTATTGACAATATAACTCCATGACTGTATAATAAATACAGGAGACTGGTATTTTCCGGCGTTCTGTGAGGGTGCAAAAGGTATTTCTATGGTAATGCTTTCGGCAGCACGGACGGAGATATAATTTATCTAAGCAAAGGAGTTCAAAATGTCCGAAACAGCAAAAAAGAAGATGGCGCTAATCGCAAGCAAAGGGACGCTCGATATGGCTTATCCGCCGCTTATTCTGGCGTCAACAGCGGCAGCCATGGACGTGGAGGTCCAGATATTTTTCACGCTCTATGGTGTCGACATTATAAACAAGAAAAAGTACAAGTCCTTGCAGGTAGCGCCCATAGCCAATCCTGCCATGCCCTCGCCAATACCTTTCCCCAACATATTGGGCATGCTTCCCGGCATGACTTCGCTGGCAACTACAATGATGGGCGGCATGATCAAAAAGATCAACTGGCCCTCCATACCCCAGCTTGTCGATGCATGTAAGGAGATGGATGTAAAACTCATCGCCTGCACACCGACTCTTGAAATGACTGGGGTGAAAAAAGAAGATCTGGTCGAAGGGGTGGTCGTTGCAGGAGCTGCGGAGTTCCTGGACTTCGCGCTTGATTCAAATATTAGCCTGTTTATATAATTTGGAATAATCTACCTGTGCGGGCATTCTACCCTCCAGCTCGCATGGGTGTCCCGAGGGTTATCCCCGATCCCCAGCCCTCGGGACAAAGGCCCTCGCCAGAGGGCCTTATTTTTCTGTAATATGTGATAAACTGCGATTTGCCAAAGGGGTCAATAATGCAGTGGCCTGAGGAAAAAAACTTTATCTGCACCACATTTGTAGGAGGGTTAATATCCAAAAAAAGCTATATTGCTTAAATTTGCAGGTCTGATATGTAAGCACGCAAGTTGCGAAATTATAAAGTTTTTTGGAACGTGTCAATGCATCATTGTTTTTTTCGATTTACTCAGTAATAGTGATCGCATCCACCGGACAGTTTTCCTCGGCAGCCTCGCAGCAGCCGACAAACTCGCAGGCCTCCGCGTCTATCACCTCGGACTTGCCTATCACCTCATCCACATGGAAGACTGCCGGACAGATCTCCTCGCATCTGCCGCAGCCTATACATAGATCCTGATCGACAATAACCTTCATCTCAACTCCTCAATGATTGCCGCCGCCAGAAGAGGGAACATGATTTCATGATGGCCGGTAAGAGCAAAATTACGTCCCTTAAGCAAAGTCGGCCTCTTAAGCACGTTTTCCTTAGGCCTGTAATGCTGAATAAAGTCCATATTGACGGTGGTTATGTCTTCAACCCTGTTGCCAAGGTTGCGTGCCACATTGAGTGCCTTGAGAAATACCTCCGGCATTATAACGGCTGAACCGAGGTTTATGTATACCCCTCCCTCAAGGTCGGCAATGACCGAAGCGAGCAGTCTGAAATCGATCATACTCCCTTTGCCTATAGCCGCACCGTCAGCCCCGGGATGCATATGGATTATATCGGTCCCTATGGCGACATGAACCGTAGCCGGCCTGCCGAGTTCATACGCACTGGAGAATATGCTCTGGGCCTTATAGGCAAAGTTTCCCCGGTATATATATTCCCCTATCGACCGGCCGACACCATATCCGCTGCGAGCCCCTTTTTTGATTGCATGATTGATCTGCCTTCCCGTCTCCTGCGCCATGCCGAAAGAGCCGTCGCAGAGCTCCGAAGCAACGTCCTCCGACGTATGCCCTACAAGGGCTATTTCAAAGTCGTGGACAGTCGCGGCGCCGTTTGTCGCTATGGCCGTAAGAACATCCTTTTTCATGAGCTCGATAATCACCGGCGCAAGCCCCAGCTTTATCGGATGTGCCCCCATCCCCAGTATCACAGGTCTCTTTTTCTGCCTTGCGGATAAAATTGCATCAACAACCGCCCTGAAGTCCCTGGCGGCGTAAGCAACAGGCAGCTTTTTGAGAAAGGTCTCTATGCTATCCCCCTTTTCGGGCGCTTTTGAGAAGGATTTTACCGATACCATACTCGACCTTGCACACAGAGAATAGGTTCTGACGGACTTCAAAGAAAGGGGCCTGTATTTCTTCATGCTGTGATTTTAACACATACTTACTTGATTTAAAATCAGGTTATATGTTAAAAAATATGATATTTTTTTAAAGGAGGAACACGATTTGGCGGCAAAAGCACCGGTAAAGAAAAACCTTTCAGCTATAAAGAGGGCAAGGCAGGCAGAAAAAAGAAACACTCGCAACAGGGTCGAGCGATCGAAGATCAAAAGTGCCATGAAGGCAGTTGAAACAGCGGTAAAGGGCAGCGACAAAGAAGCTGCTGCAGGTGTACTTTTAAGCGCAGCCAAACTTATCAGCAGTGCACGCTCGAAAGGAATCCTTCATAAAAATAACGCAGCCAGGAAGATATCGAAGCTGACAAAGAAGGTCAACGCGGTTTCGAAAGCTTGAGCAGTCTGACCAGCAGAAGCTCCAACGGATAAGAACTCCCAGAACTTTTTATAGCCACATCGGCCTCGCTTATAAGTTCAAAAACACGGTTGAAATAATTTCGTCCCGCTGGAGTATTTGTCTCCGCAAAGTACCTGGCGTACTGCCAATTTATCGCACCGAGGAGGCTGTATGGCTCCTCGGTATCTCTTAATACCCTGTATATCCTGAAGGCCTCTTCCTTGTCTCTGGCCCTTAACGCGTCAACAAGCGCGAAGGCCGTAAATGTCCTCTTCCCCTCGGTTGTGTCGGAAATATCTTCTTTCTCGACCCGGGTCTTCCCAAGTAGTGCGCACTTGTCGAGTTCCGACGATAAAAGCCCCAGGTCCGGTCCTATTGTCCCCAAAAGATAATCGGCAGCGGCATCCGACAACTCAATTCCGCGTGACTTCGCTTTTGTCCTGAGCCAGACAGGGAGCTCGCGCTCGCTGATATCAAGATTTATAAGCTTGAGTCCGCTCAGGACTTCCTTGACTTCCTTCTTTATCGGTCCTGCATTAAGAAGAACCAATACCGAACTATCCGACGGCGTCATGAGATACTGGGCAAGTTTTTTCAGGTCCTTTTTCAAAAGTTTATTGGAGTTTTCGATGATCACGAACTTTCTGCCGGTGAAAAAAGGAACCGTGTTTAGCACATCGATAATCTGGTCGAACGGGGTATCGCTGTCCTTGGCGCTAATAATGTCGAATGCCTGGAAATTAAAATCTCTCTCCCCCTCCGGGACAAGCGCCTTTATCAGAGACATCGCCTCGGAATGCAGGAACGGATCGGAAGCTGCGAGTGCATACGCTGTCGAGGGGAGCCCCTTTTTGAGCTCATCGAGGAAATTCCGGTAGCTCATTTAAAAGGGGCAGCAAGGATGGCGCCGACTACTTCCATGGATATATCTGACATCGCCTGCTCTTCCGCGATATCCTTTTGGGCAAGGAGACGGCCGAGATCACCCTGGTCCGTCAGGGTTACGATAAATGGTGAGCTTATGTCCCTGGCAGTAACCACCTTGCCTTCCCTGTCAAGCAGTTTGAACTGTGCGCTGACTTGGACCCTGTATTCCACCATAACACCACCCTTTTCAGAAAGGCCGACCAGTTCAAAGCCTTTAATCGTGCCGACTATCTTATGATCGGCTCCACGAGATACCCTTATGCCCTGTTTCATAAGCTCTTCAGTGAGCGCCCTGTGCAATTTATCCTGAAGCTTAGGCTCCAGCGTCCTGTTCTCAATCAGGCCTATCTCGATCTCCTTTATCGAAAGCGCTGACTGGGGATGGATGCTGTATCCGCATCCGCACAAGGACAATAAAGCAACAGAGATAGCTATTAAGCAGAAGTTTACCGTATATCTAATTAACATGAAGCCGCTAACCCACAACAATATTTACGAGTCTGCCCTTGACCACTATAACCTTCCTGATGACTCCCTGCCCGAGGAAATCTGAAGTCTTCCGGTCGCCGAGGGCCAGATTCTTTATCTCATCGTCGGTAAGTCCGACAGGGATCATAAGCTTGCCCCTGACCTTTCCATTGACCTGAATGACAAGCTCTATCTCTTCATCCTTTGCAAGTCCGTCATCCCATGACGGCCACCCTCTGTCTGAGATGAAGGGTTCATTACCGATGGCCTCCCAGAGTTCCTCCGCTATATGCGGCGTGAATGGTGCAAGGAGAAGAAGCGTATTTTCCATAGCGGTCCTGAGAACCTGACGCCCAATTTCCTCTTGCGGTTCGAAGCCTGTCATTTCATTGACCAGTTCCATAAGAGCAGAGATAGCTGTATTGAAATGATACTCTTTTTCTATATCGGCCGTTACCTTCTTGATGGTCTGATGGGTCTTCCTAAGCAGCGAACGGCCTTCAGCCTGCAACCCGGAAACATCAGCTGTGCTGATTAAGCCTGAAGCGGCCCCCTTCAACGCTTCACGGTTTTTAAAAACTATGTTCCATACCCGGGAGAGAAACCTGTAAGCGCCCTCAACACCTTTGTCCGACCAGTCAAGGTCCTTTTCAGGCGGAGCCGCAAAGAGCGAAAAGAGGCGAGAGGTGTCGGACCCATACCTTTCAATCAGATAATCCGGATCCACGACGTTTCCTTTTGACTTGGACATCTTTGCTCCGTCTTTTATAACCATGCCCTGTGTGAGGAGATTAGTGAAGGGTTCGCTAGTGCCGATGATCCCCAGATCGCGCAGAACTCTAGTGAAGAAACGCGAGTAAAGAAGATGAAGCACAGCGTGCTCAACCCCCCCGATGTATTGGTCCACAGGCATCCAGTAATCCAGATCAGGGCTCCCGGATTTAAGTTTTGTTTCGATGTCAGGGTCCTTGCCGGCACAGCAATACCGGATAAAATACCATGATGAATCAACGAAGGTGTCCATGGTATCTGTCTCGCGTCTTGCTTTCCCGCCACAGGAAGGACAGGCGACATTCAGAAAAGAAGGCGATTCAAGCAAAGGCGAGCCGCCCTTTCCCGTAAACCGGACGTCCTCCGGAAGAATAACAGGCAGATCTTTTTCAGGCACAGCGACTATGCCGCAACGATCGCAATAAATGACTGGAATGGGCGTGCCCCAATAGCGCTGTCTCGATATGCCCCAGTCCCGAAGCTTATAGTTGACTACCTTTCTGCCGACCCCTTTGTCCTGAAGATACTGTGCAATCGCTTCTCTCGCATCCGCACTTGCAAGGCCGCTGAAGTTTCCGGAATCCACAAGTACCCCTTCGTCTTCATAGGCAGTTTGCAGCAGCGCCTCTTGTGCTCGTCCGCTAGCCTGGGCAGGGCCATGTCCTGCCCCCGCAGTATTCTCTTCTGGCACAATCACCTGCCTTATGGGCAGACCGTACTTCTTTGCAAAATCAAAATCCCTCTGATCATGAGCAGGCACAGACATAATGGCTCCTGTGCCGTATTCCATAAGGACAAAGTTAGCGACATAAATTGGGACCCTTTCTCCGTTTACAGGGTTGATGCAATAACGCCCTGTATAAAGACCCATTTTTTCATCAACCTTGCCGTACTGGGCAGTGATTTTAGCGAGTTCATCCTTGTCTTCGACCAGACGTTCTGAAAGCGGATGCGGAGGAGAAAGACAGACAAAAGACACCCCAAAGAGCGTGTCCGGCCGCGTAGTAAAGATTTTAATGTTCTCACCGGTGTCTTCGATCCTGAAATCAGCCTCGACCCCAAAGCTCTTGCCTATCCAGTTCTTCTGCATCAGAACCACCTTTTCCGGCCAGCCGGAAAGTTCGTCGCAGCTGGCAAGGAGTTCCTCAGCATAACGTGTTATCCTGAGAAACCACTGGAAAAGTTCCTTCTGCACTACTATGCTGTCACACCTCCAGCATTTCGAATCAATTACCTGCTCGTTTGCAAGAACAGTCTGACAGGAAGGACACCAGTTGACGTACGAGGATTTTCTATAGGCAAGACCTTTTTCAAGCATCTTAACAAAAAACCATTGGTTCCACCGGTAATATTCAGGGCTGCAGGTAGTCACTTCCCTGTCCCAGTCATAGCTCAGACCGAGTTTGTTCAGCTGTCCCTTCATATAATTGATATTTTCATAGGTCCACTTTGAGGGATGCACGCCGTGTTTGATGGCAGCGTTTTCTGCCGGAAGACCGAAGGCGTCCCAACCCATAGGATGCAGAACACTGAACCCCCTCATCCTCTTATACCGCGCGATAACGTCGCCTATAGCATAGTTTCTGACATGACCCATATGAATCCTGCCCGAAGGATAAGGGAACATTTCAAGACAGTAAAATTTCTTCAGGGATGTATCATATTCAGTTTTATACAGTTTTTTTTCGGCCCAGAACTTTTGCCATTTGGGCTCGACTTTTCTGGGGTCGTATCTTTCTTCCAATGCAACTCCTCCGGATTGAACTGAACAGCTGTATATCTGACAGCTGCTGAAAAACTATTTTCAGGTCCTTTGTCCGTCATTCCCGCGAAGGCGGGAATTCATGTTTTTCGATAGGTTGTGCCTAACCTGGATTCCCCGGTCAAGCCGGGGAATGACGACTTCAGGCCTTTTTCAGCAGCCCGTTTAATATATTCGCGTATTATAACACAGACGAAAAAGAGGAGCCCGACTTCCAAAAAGCAGGTCTTTGCCCTGCGCAGAGATAACTTGTCAACGTTGATCAGTGACACAGCAGCCGTCAAAACATTATTTATTCATAGGTAGATAATGAAGAGCGCTCATCGCCGTCCAAGAAATCCAAAAATATGGCGGAAGGCCGAATAAACGTAACGACGACTCCTTATAAAGTTAATCCACGCCAGTTATCTCGACAACCGCTTATGCAGAATATTTTCGATAACGTCCTATATCGAATCAGAGCCTAATATTTCAATATCATGTCGATTCGTTGAGTTTGTGAGGTGTTCAGCCACATTCCCTTCGCTATTTTGGGCAAGAATGAAGACCGCTATATATTAAAATAGCCCATCCCCTTGCCGGAACTGAATGTCCTGGCGAACATTTTTTTCATGAATTTTTTTGCCGATCTCGCGGCATTCAGTACATCTCTTCCCCTCGCCAGTTCGGCTGCCAGGGCTGCTGAAAACGTACATCCCGTGCCGTGGAATTCGCCGGGTATTTTTTCCCCTTTCAGATAATGAAAGCGTCCGTCGTAAACCAGGTCAGTTGCCTCACCATCAAGATGCCCTCCCGTTATTATGACGTTTGGCGCGCCCAGCCCGGCCAGAAGCACTGCGGCTTTTTCCATCTCTTTCATACCAGTAATCCTGATCCCGCTCAGCACAGAGGCCTCATGGATATTTGGGGTCGCGACAATGCATAGTGAAAGCAACTTTTCCCTGATGACCTTAGGAAGATCTCTCCTGCTCAAACTCCTGCCAGTTGATGAAAGCATGACGGGATCGACAACGACATTCTTTAGCGAATGTTTTTTTATAGCCGACACGACAGCCATGACATTAGCTGTTGTAAGAAGCATGCCTGTCTTGGTGGCGTCAGGCTTCATGTCGGAAAGCAGAGTTTCAAGCTGTTCCTCTACAAAGGGGCCGGCCACCGGCATTATGTCCTCAACCCCCCCTGAGTTCTGGGCTGTAAGAGACGAAACAACGGAAAGGCCATAAATTCCAAAGGCACGAAAAACTTTCAGGTCCTGCTGTATGCCGGCGCCGCCTGAGGGATCTGATCCGGCTATAGTCAAAGCCATTATCATAACTGGATTATACGCATCCCAAAAAAGATTCACAAGGTCCATTCTAGGGATGACTGCGATGCTTATTCCCTTTATAGGGAACGATTTTTCTCAAAAGGGAATTGCACGGGTATCGGCCCTGTTATAATTTCGGGGGGATACTGATGGCACAGGATGTGCATGTTTATGTATTCCGGTACGAAATATACCTTTTTTGTTGACAGGAATGAAATAAAGGTATAATATTTCACAACATTTGGATTATTCCAATAGTTTAATTTTACGATGAAAGGAGGTGTTTAAGATAATGAAGAAATTCTTGGCTTTAATGCTTACTTTAATCATGGTTCTGTCCTTAGCGCTGACCATTGGATGCCAGAAGAAAGAGGAGGCCCCGAAACCGGCTGAAGCACCTGCACCTGCTCCGGCACCGGCTCCTGCTCCGGCACCGGCTCCGGGTGGTGAGAAGCCTGCGGAAGCTCCGGCTCCGTCACCGGCTCCTGCTGCTCCTGCCGGCAAATAATTGCATCCGGCACGTTTTTAAGACAATATAAAAAGGGCTCTTCGGAGCCCTTTTTATTGCTTCGCCAGTCTAATCCGGACCATTCATAAAACTTCTTCTCATAATTGTGCATATGAAGGAGGAGACTGTCTTTGAGCGGCTTCGATTTCTCGCATTGCCGTCGTAGGCAAGGCGAGAAATTGCCTCGGAGCGCAGCGAGAATGAGGGAAAAGATGGTCTCCTCCTTCGCGCATGAATAGATGGGCTAATCGTTATTTCAAAATTGTACCTTAAATGACTTCTCCACCGGTCCCAGAAGAAATCTTTCACGCCTGATCCGGACCGTAGCGGTATCCCCCTTTTTCTTGTACAGGAGGAATATCTTCACGTCGTCTATACCTTCCACTTTCGTATCGTCTAAAGCAAGGATGACGTCATCTCTTTTGAGCCCGGCTTTTTCCGAAACGCTATTCGGCTGAAAATCCTGAACCTTCACCCTGCCATCCTCTTCTTTTAGAGACACCATCAGCTTCGGAGTAACAGGGGCCGCGATTGGCTGCGCAAACAGCATGAAGTCGGAGATGCCGTTTTCGACATCAGCATCGTTGAGTATTACCAGATAATCTTCGCCGTTGAGCCTCTTCGCGCGTTTGGGGATGCCCGAGCCAAACGCCAGATGTCCCATGCCGGCGATAACAACCGCCTGACTCCCTGCGTTCTCACGCATAAACGCTGCAAGGTTATGAGCCATCGATTCGTCCCACAGTACCTGGGCTTCGTAAAAGAAATCGAAATTTCTGCTTTCGGAATTTCGATGTCCTTCGAACAACTCTTTCAATCTGGACTTATAGGCCATATCTGAAATATCCATATCAGGAGGAATCTCCTTTCTCTCATCAGCGGTGAGCGATGAAAGACCCTCCTTGAAGACCTTGGATACTATCTCATTGCGGATATTCAGTGCAGCCACAGGTATTTTATACTCTCTTGCAAAAAGAAGAATTTCTCTGTATAAAGTGTAGTCAAACCCCCACCGCTTGAAATACTGGGACTTTTTGAGAAATTCCCTTTCCTCTATTGCTCCTGATATATAGTCGTCAAGCGGTTTTTGAAACTGCTTCTGAAACATCTCCATGCCGATTACAATATTCCTGTTCTTTTCGTAAAGCTCCCGCAAAACCTCATATTGCGCGCGATGGTGCTCGAACTTGTCGTGGACCTCTCCGATGTAGATTATCTTCCTGCCGTCGGCCTTTTTAACGATATCCGGTATGCTTAAAAGCCGTGGCATCTCCACAGCGGCTATGTCCTGAGCCAGTGCCACGCTGATTCCTGTCGTTGTCTCATCTGTGGTCTTCAATATGTTTTTCCCGGCCCGGAAAGAAAGTCTGCTGTATTTGCCATAGTGGGTAATTCTGCGCAGGTATCCCTCCAGATCTCCGGAAAGGGTTCCTCCGGCTATAGCAATAACCTCCCGGCTATTGTAAGGGTTTTCCCTGACAGTAAAGGAGAAGTCATCTTCCGTCTTTTTTATCCCGCCGAAGAGGCCCTTTACAAGAGGATTCTCTTCGCCGAATATTAGGACTGATGAAGTCCTAAGATCTTCATATTTGATCTCTTCCTCCTTCTTGCGGGAAAAACCTTCGCCTTTCAGATATGCCGCAACAGCTTCGTATTCTTTCTCCCTTCCCTCTGGAAAGACAACTATTTTGGGGCCTCCGCCGAATATTCTGGAAACAACCGGCGGAAACTCCTCATTTGAAAGACGTCTGAATACATCGTAATTATCATCTATCACGAGTTTGACCGGACGGCCATCCGTTTCAATCTCAAGGGCATTGGTGTTCTTTCCTATCTCAAAGAGTTCACTTGTCTCTCCTTCTCTGAGTTTCAGCTTTGCCTGTATCGGCAGCCTCAGAACATCCCCCATCTGGGAGATCTCAAATGAAACAGCTGCCTTGGAGCCCCGATATGCCACCGATGCGCCTTTGACCGCTATCTCGGGCGCTCCCTTCCCGTCCAGCCATTGTGTGAAAAACCATGAGAGGTCCCTGCCTGTCGACACTTCAAAGGCATTTTTTATGTCGCTCCAGGAGGCAGGCCTGAATCTGTTTTTTTCGACAAAATCGCTGAGCGAGCGGAAAAAGACATCATCGCCGACCATCTTCCTAAGCATGTGAAAGACCATTGCAGCCTTGCCGTATCCAATCGCCCTGGACGCATAGTCAGTCCTGCCGGTAAAAGAAGCCAGAGGCATGTCGTTTTCAGGGGTAACATAATTCTGGAACGAAATCATTATCTCTTTCCTGTATTGCGGTCCATTGCCTTTGAGCTCCTCGTATCTGTGGTCCGCCAGATAAGTAGTCAGGCCCTCCGACCAGTTGCCGCCCTTATTATCCACATAGACGCTGTTGCCAAACCACTGGTGCAGAATCTCGTGTCCCAAAGAGGTTTCTACTATAAAAGGCAGTCTTACCACATCCCTGCCAAGAAGGGTATAGGCCGGCAGCGAATATCCGGTGGGCTGAACGTTCTCCACCACTGCAAACCTCTTAAACGGATATCTCCCGATCAGTTTTTCATACATCTCAATATATTTTTTGGTGTGCTCCATATAGGTTTTTGCCAGCCCGGCGTCTTCAGGCAAGAAATAGGAGACTATCTGCGTAGCGCCCAGGGAATCCTTCTGAACACTGTACTTTCCGGCAACGAAGGTTATCCCGCCGACAGGACGGGGAAAAGAAAAGACATTCTCTTTAATTCCCGCCACAGCATCTTTTACCAGGACTTCATCCGCCTCTGATATACCCTCATATCCATCGGGAAGAAGGGCCGTTAAATTGAAAAAAGAAAGGCCTCCCAACGAAGGATACCAGCCGTTCATCAGAATTATGCCCGAGGCGTCGATACTGTTTCCTTCGACAACGCCAGGATTGTTCTGGCTGTCGGTTTGCGGTTGAGATGTCGCCGTGCATTCATATTCAATCTCGACAATATTATCAGACTTTCCAGGCTCAATATTGACCGCCTTTGCATTTGCTCCGATCACCAGTGATGTGCCGTTTACCTTTATGGATAGTATTTTGAGTGCGGAAATATCGAGTGGAGCAGCCCGGCCGGCCGGAATAGTGATCTTTGAAATGCCAGTGAGTTTATGGTGTTCGAAATCGAAGCTGACGCTCAGATTATTGAACGGCAAAGTTTCTGTACCCGAGGAGACTAACGGCATGAACAAAAAAAAAGCGAGTGTCAACGACATCAGGAATGCGCGCATATCATCTTCTTCCTTTCTTCCTTCGCTGTTTTTGTACGCTGCCTGCGATGGATACCCTGTTTTTCCCGCTTTCTTTGGCCTCGTACATCGCGCTGTCCGACGCCTTTAGGAGAGTCTCAGCAATGTCCCTGGCGCTGCCGGCTGCATTGACACTGCTTGAAAGAGAAGCCACCCCGATACTGCATGTAATAACACCCTCTATGCAAAGCCGGGGTTTTCGCAACCCTGCTCCGCCGCTTAAAAAAACATTCTCGGCAATATCAGTCCTTATCTTTTCGGCATATGCGGCAGCTTCCTTAATGTCGGAATCAGGCATTATCACCACATACTCATCCCCGCCATATCTCGAAAGAACAGATTTAGTTCCGGCGAATATCCTTTTAAGTATTTCGGCCACCTCTCTAAGCACAAGGCCCCCTGCCACATGTCCATAACTGTCATTGATCTCTTTAAAGTGGTCGAGGTCAAAGAATATGATCGAAACGTCGCCGCCCTTTTTCCAAGCCCTCTTAACCTCATGTATAAGCTTGTTAAAAAAGTACCTGTCATTATGCAGGTCCGTAAGTGTGTCCTTTTTCGACAGTTCCTCGAACCCCCTGCCTATCAGGGCGTTGTGTATCAGTGTTGCGGTATATCCGGCAAAAATCTCCAGAAGCGCAAGGTCATGGTCGTCATAGTATTGCCGTCCCTTCCTGTTTATTAGTTCGATGACGCCTATCTTGGACCCTCTGATCACAATCGGGGCGCAGATAATACTCCTTGGCCTGCCTCCGGGCCTCCGGTCGATGCCGGAAGAAAATTTCGGATCGTTCATAACATCCTTGCTTATATAAGGCTTCCCCAGCCGGTAAGTGGCGCCCACTACACCGTAAGACTCAGGTAGTACGGAATTGCCGATAACAGCTCGGGAGCCCTGTCCATAGCAGGCCGCAAAATAGAGCTGCTCGCCGCAACTAGGATTCAATTTCAAAAGGGGGTCGTCAAGGAGAATGGACCCTGCCTCGGAAGGCACCAGCTTGTTGGCCCACGTCAGGATTTCGCCAAGTATCGTGCTCAGGTTCACCTCGTGGGCAGTGTCATGGTATTTTTTCTTCCGGCTGAGCAGCCTAGTAAGGGTCGGCAAATCCGCAATATTTATCCTCACCCTGCCTCCAAATCGTGATTCCGTTTTCTTCTTCAGCCCTGTTTTTTAATACCTGATTCCCAAAAACAGGCATTAAAAGTCTATCATAAAACAACCGAATTAACCTATGCACGAACTTCCGCGAAGACAGCACAACAGGCCCAACGGCTCTCCGGACAAAAAAGAGAGTGTTCTATGAATTTTACTGATGATGAAAGGACATGGTATTTGAGCGGCTTTATTTTCCCGATACTCAGACAATACATATTTCATATAAGAGGGAAAATTCCTCGGAGGTCGAAGACCGAGAATGAGCGTAGATACTATGTCCTTTCATCTTTCCGATAGATTAGGAATATGTCCGGAAGAGGGCAGTATTATCAAGTGACAAAAAGTCTGAGTAAAGTTCTTCAGCTGTCGAAAAAGAGGAGACCTTCAACCTAAATACATCCCTGCCGGCCTTCGCATAATGACTTACAAGAGGAGCCGTTCGAGCATGAAAGATAGCGAGTTTTTTA
Source organism: Candidatus Sulfobium mesophilum (assembly GCA_037916395.1). Lineage (GTDB taxonomy): Bacteria > Nitrospirota > Thermodesulfovibrionia > Thermodesulfovibrionales > UBA6898 > Sulfobium > Sulfobium mesophilum_A. The sequence continues at coordinate 3,294 of JBAIXS010000189.1, read as the reverse complement.
CGGATCATTTCGATACTGTCATCAGGCCTGCCCAGACGGTCTCCGCCGGCGTTATATCTTATCCTTTCGAAAATATCCTCCGCGGAGCACTCCAAAACAACGACGCCCCTTACCTCCATCTTCCTTTCTATGTCTTTTGCCTGGTCTTCATGTCTTGGCAAACCGTTAAGAACCACGATATCACCCCGGCCGAAACCCTTCCTTCGAAGGAAGGCGTCAACCACCTTCTCTGCTATAGGAAAATGTTCATTTTCTAAAAGGAGCCCCTTTTCAAGAACGTCCCTGATAAAGCTCTGCTCTTCAAAACTGAATCCATCAGGCGGGACCGCCTGCCCTGCAATAGTCCTCAACTCGTGGCCAAAATCGAGATGAAGACAACGCCTGCCACTTAAGCCATTTCTTTCAAGGCAGGAGCCAAAAGGTGTTTTACCCACCCCCGTGGGACCCAAAAGAAGCATCGCATGCGCAGGCAGCATACCGTTAACTTATCACCCCTCTTTTTTCAGCGCCCTTTCGACCGTCCGTATGGCGCAGAACTCGCCGCACATGCTGCAGACATCCGATTCTGTCGGCGGGACCTCCGCTCGCCACCCTCTAACCTTATCAGGATTGAGGCTTAATGCTATCTGCCCGTTCCAGTCGAGCGCCTTTCTGCATCTGGCCATTTTCAAATCGGCGTCCATAGCGCCCTTTATGCCTTTTGCGATATCCGCGGCATGGGCAGCGAGTTTCGACACGATAACGCCTTCTTTGACATCATCGACGGTCGGCAGCCTTATATGCTCCGAGGGCGTCACATAGCAAAGAAAGTCCGCACCGGCTGCCCCCGCGACCGCGCCGCCGATTGCCGCCGTGATGTGATCGTATCCCATACCTATGTCTGTAACAAGAGGACCAAGGACATAGAAAGGAGCGCCCTTGCATATCTCTTTTTCGATCTTAACATTAAGCTCCACCTGATTCAGCGGCACATGGCCGGGGCCCTCGATAATAACCTGAACGCCCTTTTCCACCGCCAGGTCCCTTAATTCTCCAAGTGTAAGAAGTTCTTCGATCTGTGTACGGTCAGTGGCATCGGCAAGACAACCAGGCCTCATGCCGTCACCAAGGCTCAGGGTCATGTCGTACTCACGTGCGATTTCAAGAAGCCTGTCATATTGTCCATAAAGAGGGTTATCCTTACCGTTGTACACCATCCACTCTAGAAGGAGCGATCCTCCCCTGCTTACGATGTCCAATATCCGGCCCTCATTCTTCAACCTCTCTACCGCTTTCATCGTTAGACCGCAATGCACAGTGATGAAATCGACCCCGGAAGAAGCGTGGTCCTCTATGACCCTGAACAGATCATCGACTGTCATTTTGGCTATCGCGCCCTTTTCTTCGGCGGCCCTCACCGCGGCCTCGTAAATGGGCACCGTGCCTACGGCTACCGGAGACTTTCTCAACATCATTGCGCGCAGCTCTTTTATGGGGCCTCCCGTTGAAAGATCCATCACCGCGTCTGCACCGTATCGGACTAAAACGTCCAGCTTCTCCATCTCTTCCTCAATGGAGATTCTGTCTTTCGATGTGCCGATGTTGGCGTTGATTTTAGTTCTCAGGTTTCTGCCTATGCCGATAGGCTTTATGCTGTGTTTACGATTTACAGTAATAACGCTCACACCCGAGGCGATGTCCGCCGACAGCCCTTCAGCCGATACACCTTCTGCAGATGCGACCTCCTTCACTTCATCCGTTATAATCCCTTTTTTTGCCAGTTCGATTCTTGTCATTTTAATAGCCTCATAAACTCTTTTGTGCTGGATTTTATCTCTTCAGATGCCAGAATGGCCGAAATAACGGCTATCCCATAGGCACCCGCTTTTAAAACCTCTTCTACTTTTTCATGCCCGATGCCGCCTATCGCAAAAACAGGTATCGAGACTTCTTCCCCCGCCGCCATGACTGTCTTAAGCCCCACAGGGCTTCCATAGCGCATCTTTGAGGGCGTCTCATAGACAGGGCCCAGAGTAACAAAATCAGCTCCCTCCTCCTCGGCTCTTTTTGCCTCAGCAATACTGTGAGCAGAAGCGCCGATGAGCATATCGTCTCCGGCAGCCCTTCTTGCGGCATGCACCGGGATATCCGACACTCCAAGGTGAACGCCGTCGGCCCCCACAGCAAGAGCTATATCGACCCTGCCATTAATGAAAAGCCTCGCCTGGTGAATGTTGGTAACCTCCCTCAACGTATAGGCCATATCAAGCAACGCCCTTGTACCGACATCTTTCTCTCTTAACTGCACTGCCTTCACGCCACCTTTTAGCGCCTCTTCGACGGCGGCAGGCAGCGCCTCATCCTCGGCAAGCAGTTTTCTGTCGGTTATGAGATAGAGCCTGAAATCTATTTTCCCTTGCATTTGTCTGTCTCTAAATTCAGACTATTCGCAAATACTATTAACAACCGATACCGGACTGGATTCCCCGATTAAGTCGGGGGATGACCCTAAAAATCAGTGAGGATCGTCATCCTCGGGCTTGACCCGGGGATCCAGTGTCTTTACGAAAGGTATGTGATAATAACAGTCCGATGATTAACCTTTCTCCTTAAAGGAGCATCCCTTCTAAAGGACTGCTCGCGGTTGCATACAATTTTTTTGGTATCCTGCCCGCGCGATATGCGAGTCGCCCTGCGACAACCGCATGTTTCATGGCAGAGGCCATCGCTATCGGATCTTTCGCGCCGGCGATGCCCGTATTTATAAGAACGGCATCGCACCCGAGTTCCATCGCAATTGCAGCGTCAGAGGCGGTTCCGACGCCTGCATCCACCACCACCGGTACCTTCACCGCAGTTTCGATAATAATACGTATATTGAAAGGGTTGCGGATGCCGAGGCCGGAGCCAATCGGCGCCCCAAGCGGCATCACAGCTGCCGCCCCCGCGTCTTCAAGACGCCTGGCCATTATCGGGTCGTCGTTGGTGTAGGGAAGTACAATGAACCCTTCCTTGGCAAGTATCTCGGTGGCCTTCAGAAGACCGATAGTATCAGGGAAGAGGGTCTTTTCGTCCCCTATGACTTCAAGCTTTACAAGGTCTGAAACTCCGGCCTCCCTTGCCAGCCTCGAATACCTGAGTGCGTCTTCCACCGTATAGCAGCCCGCCGTATTGGGGAGGATCTTATATTTTTTCGGGTCTATATAATCCAGAAGGTTCTCGGATTTCCTGTCGGTGATATTTACCCGCCGCACGGAAACCGTGACCACGTCGGCACCTGAGGCCTCAATAACCCTTTTCGTCTCTTCGAAGTCC
>JBAIXS010000188.1:0-2174 GCA_037916395.1 Candidatus Sulfobium mesophilum | reverse complement strand
GTCCTCTTCAGTGATGCTATTGTCTACGCGGCTATACACAACGTAAGCGACCGCCAGAAGGCATACACTCATCAATAGAATTCCTATCACCTTTTTCATGCCGCCCTTTCGGCTGCCCAGCCGGTATTTATATAGACGTAAACCGCCATGGTGATAACTTACATGATCTTGAATCTTGGTAATTGCGACTTTTTCGTTGTGCCCCTGGCTAACCCTTGAGATATTTGTTGAACCACGCCAGGCAACGCCCCCAGGCGTTTTTCGCGGCGTCGGCCCTGTAACTTGGTCGGTAGTCCGCAAAGAAGGCATGTGGTGCGCCTGGGTAAAGAACAAATTCCGTCGTCTTTCCGGCTGCCTTGAGGGCGGCTTCCATTTCCTTCACATCTGCCACCGGAATGCCCAGGTCAGCTTCTCCATACAGGCCGAGAATGGGGGCATTGATAAGTGAGACGACATCAAGAGGCCCAACCTCGCGGATACCCGGTCTTTTCTCTGGCTTGATCGAGCCGTACCATGCAACGCCGGCCTTGAGCTCCTGATTATGGGCTGCATAAAGGAGGGTATACATTCCTCCCCGGCAGAATCCGGTGACTCCTATCCTGTCGGCCCGAGCGGCAGGATGTTTCTTGGCATAGCCCACTACAGCGTCCAGATCCGCCATGACCCGCTCGTCAGGAATGAAATCAGCCACTTTCCTCACCGCTGCAATGTCCGGCAGATGTAGAACTCCGCCTTCCCGGGCATAAGGCTCAAATGTCAGACTCATGAAACCCTCTCCTGCAAATCGGCGGGTGACGTCCTTGATATGCTCGTGCATCCCGAAGATTTCCGGAATGATTACGACAATCGGATATTTTCCTCCGCCTTTAGGATATGCCTCGTATATCGGTACCTCGAAATCTCTTGAGAGCACTTTCCCTTCGCCAACAGTGAGTCCAGTAGCAGAGGTGGTAACAACCTCGCCGGCAACCGAGCTTGAGGCCAATGCAAAACCTGCCAGCCCAACGCCGGCGGCGCTCATGCGCGCCAGGAACTGCCGCCTGGACATTCCTTCATAGGCATTCGCAATCCAGTCTTCAACCATGTCTGCTTCCTCCTCCGATTATAGGGACAACAGACCCTCTAAGGCGTGAACGCCTCATTAGACCCGCTTGACGATACGCCAGGCTTTGTCCCGCCGCCAATCACGTAAACCGTTTCTTCCAAGGCAGCCGAGCCGAGGCCGTGTCGTGCCGTAGACATGGGCTCCATCTTCCTCCATGAATCTCTTCTGCGAAAACAACGAAGCCTCGCCATACTCCACCTTATCGCCACTACAAAGGAGTGTCAACTTTCCCCGATGATTATCATGACTATTCTGAAGCGCTGCATGGGACAGCAGCTACATAAAATCCGGCTCAAGAGGTAAGCGTTTATGAGAGCAAAGGGAGTCTTGGCGGTAGTGACGTTCTCCTTTATTTTGGCCTCTTCCGTTGTCTTTGCAGCGTGGGAAGACTGGCAGGGAGCGGCTGATGGGGTATGGGTTCTCAATATAACAGAATGTATAACACCGCGGCTGTCGAAACCGTTTCGGGCACAATTGAATCTGTTGATATGGTTACACCGATGAAGGGAATGAATTATGGAGTTCACGTAATGGTCAAGACAGATAAAGAAACAATACCGGTGCACCTTGGCCCGTGCTGGTACATCGAAAGACTTGACACTAAGCTTGAAAAAGGGGATAAGGTAGAGGTGAAGGGTTCTAGAGTTACCACAGCCGGCATGCCTGCGATAATAGCAGCGGAAGTAAAAAAAGGCGATAACACCCTTGTACTCAGGGATAGTGCAGGCATCCCTGTCTGGGTCGGCTGAAGAAGGTAGTTCAATGGAAAGCCCTGGGTTGAGCCGGAGGCAGGGCTTCAACAAAGAATCCCGTAAGGTGAGGTGCAAAAATAGTGAAGCATAAACGCGATACTGCCATGGTTGATCCAAAGTGTCAAAAATAAATTTTCTGGATGCAATAACATACTACCTCTCATGGAGAATCAGACTGAGGGGGTTTCTTGAAGATAAATATAATATCAGTGAAGTTGAAATCGGCTCTCACAAAGATTGCGACTTTGGAAAGTGGCTCTACGCCGAGGGACTCACCAAGTACGGGACAATGAGAGAAATTGTTGAGCTTGAGGACA
>JBAIXS010000187.1:0-2434 GCA_037916395.1 Candidatus Sulfobium mesophilum | reverse complement strand
CAAAACCTCTGCTTTGTCCTCCTGCCTCGGGGCGACTTTGATGAGGACCATCTCCCGCTCGACATGGTCCAGCTCGGTCATGTCCACAACCTTGATCACGTCGATAAGTTTGTTTAATTGTTTTGTTATCTGCTCTATGATCCAGTCGTCACCAGTCGTAACAATCGTCATGACTGAGACCTGCGGGTCTATCGTCTCTCCTACAGAGAGGCTCTCAATGTTATAACCCCTGCCGCTGAAGAGTCCTGAAATTCTCGAAAGCACGCCGAATTTATTTTCAACGAGTACCGATATTGTATGTCTCATAGTTCTCCTCTTTAACCCCGCAACGGGATGGTCTTTTTACTTAACCGCCTTCAGCTTCTTTTCAGACTTCTTGGCCTCTTCCCGGAAAAGCATCTCGTCGATAGCGGCGCCGGCAGGGACCATCGGATATACCTTCTCCCTCCAGTCGATGACAAAATCCATGAATACCGGCCTCTTGATGCTGAATGCCTCCTTCAGGACCGGCTCGACCTCTGAACGTTTTGCGGCCCTCAGTCCGACCGCGCCATAAGCCTCTGCGATCTTGACGAAGTCAGGTATCGTCTCTTCCAGCTTCGTATGCGCATAGCGCTCGCTGAAGAAGAGTTCCTGCCACTGTCTGACCATCCCAAGATACCGGTTGTTAAGGATCGCGACCTTGACCGGCAGTTTGTTTATCACGGCAGTTGCGAGCTCCTGTATATTCATCTGGATGCTGCCGTCACCGGCGATATCGATGACGAGCTTGTTGGGAAATGCAAACTGAGCGCCTATAGCCGCCGGAAAACCATAGCCCATCGTGCCAAGGCCACCTGAAGAAAGCAGCGTGCGCGGCTTGTCGAACTTGTAGAACTGGGCGGTCCACATCTGGTTTTGTCCGACCTCAGTGCATATTATCGCGTCGCCCTTTGTAAGCTCGTTGATCTTTTCTATAACATACTGCGGTTTGATCACGTCGGTCTCTTTGTCATAGGACATCGGCCTTTCGGACTTCCATGCGCTTATCTGTTTAAGCCACGCCTTTCTTACTTCCTGCCACTGCTCTTTCACCTCTTCCTTCAGGATCTTGTTCATCGTCTGAAGGACCCTCTTGACATCACCCACTATCGGCACATCTACGCGCACGTTCTTCCTTATCGACGTGGGATCAATATCTATATGGACTATCTTTGCGTTTGGAGCAAATGCGCTGATCTTGCCTGTGACCCTGTCGTCAAAGCGCATACCTATTGCAACGAGGAGGTCAGCCTCCTGAATAGCCTTATTTGCGTAATACGTCCCGTGCATGCCGGGCATGCCCAGAGACAGCTTGTGGCTGCCGGGAAAGCCTCCGAGACCCATCAAGGTCATCGTGACGGGAATCTCGGCATACTCCGCCAATTCCTTTAGTTCCTTTGCCGCGCCCGAACTGATCACCCCGCCGCCGCCGATAAATACAGGTTTCTTGGCCTTTGCGATCATATGCGCCGCCTGATTTATCATAAAACGGTTGCCCTCATAGGTCGGCTTATAGGTCCTCAAATCAATCGATTCAGGCCAGATGAATTCCGCCTTGGCAGTCGTGACATCCTTCGGCAGATCGATGAGGACTGGTCCCGGCCTTCCCGTAGTGGCGATATGAAATGCCTCTTTAATAATCCTCGAAAGCTCGCTTACGTCCTTGACCAGATAGTTGTATTTTGTGCAGGGTCTGGTTATTCCTACTATGTCAGCCTCCTGGAAGGCGTCATTGCCGATAAGCATCGTCGGCACCTGCCCGGAAAAGACAACAAGAGGTATGGAATCCATCGACGCCGTCGCGATTCCAGTGACTGTGTTCGTTGCGCCAGGGCCCGAGGTCACGAGCACCACGCCGGCTTTTCCCGTGGCCCTGGCATAGCCGTCAGCGGCATGGACCGCCCCCTGCTCGTGTCTTGTGAGGATAAGTTGAACGTCCTTTTCGTCATGGAGGTAGTCGAATATATTCAGTACAACGCCGCCCGGGTAGCCGAACATGTACTTCACACCCTCTTTTTTAAGACATTCTAAGAATATTTCCGCGCCAGATATTTTCATAATTCACTTTCTCCTCACTGCACCTTTACCGGTCCGCAACGCGGCCGAAGCAGCAAAATATCCTGAAGTTTTCCGTTATTTTACCATAGAGCCGCTATTTTTCAAACGATTTCAGCCCGCCTGTGGCGAGCACATAAACTCTCCGCATCAGCATCATGCAAATAGAAAACCGACCGCAAGCGTCAATGGACAAATATATCTGCGAAATGATAAACTCTACCAGCTTTGCAACTTAGCTTCTTTGCATTGGGAGGTCTGAGATGGGACCGGTCATTGAACCAGTCAAAGTAATCATGCGATACACCGACGGCAGGCTCATTAAGGGATTTACAAATGATTTTTTGCCCAACAAGCC
>JBAIXS010000186.1:0-5723 GCA_037916395.1 Candidatus Sulfobium mesophilum | reverse complement strand
AGGAGAGAGAAGTTTTCTTTTGATATCTACTGGCTTGGCATATATGTAGGCAGGGCGGTCATTGAGGCTGTTAAAGAGGGTGGGATAGTCAGGATAACTTCCCAGGTACATTCCGCCCCTGTCATATCTGCATTTTATAAGGTTGAGGATTTTGCCGAAAGCAGGGTCAAAGACGGAAGGCCGTTCAACTTCAGAATAAGACAACGGGAAGGCAAATACAGAAGCGACAAAGAAACGGTATTTGACAGAGACGGCGGGAAGATCACCTATTACGACTATCTCAAAGGGATCAAGGCTGAGCATGCAGTTACAGACGGCGTCCTGTGGGATGTTATCTCCGGTTTTTATTATCTGAGGACAAAGGCGCTTGAACCTGAAAGTACGGTCTTTGTGAATATCTTCGATAGCAATAAGATGCTCAATGCAGAAGTAAATGTGCTTGGCAATGGAAGAGTTAATCTGGCTGAAAAGGGAGAGATAGATGCTGTCATCGTAAGGCCGGTGCTTAAATCAGAAGGTCTATTCCAGCGTAAAGGTGATATAAGAATCTGGCTTTCAAAAGATGAAAATAAAATGCCGGTCAGGGTCGAAACCACTGTTTCTATCGGCAAAGTCACGGCAGAACTCAGACAGATCGAGACGGAAAAATAGCATCGCCGGAAGGCTTTTTTGCAATCTAGTGTAATGAGTTAGATATCCCTTTACATAAGAAACAAAGAAAATGGATTCCCGATTACTATCTCGGGAATGACAAACAAAAATTTATTTAACGTCGCTGGCAGTCATTCCCGCGAACAGACTGTGTCGCAATGTCATTGCGAGGGAGTAAAACGACCGAAGCAATCTCACAATGTATTGATAATTCAGCGATTGCCGCGCTCCCTTCGGTCGCTCGCAATGACAAAAAGGGCAATAGGACACAGTCTGGAAGGCGGGAATCCAAGTCTCCTTACATAACAAATGTAAAGAAGCGTTGGACTAGCCACGCTAACATCTCCGGTATGCTTCAGCAACGCCGCGATGCACAATCTCTCCCCGAAAGGTATTGAGTGCGGATTTTATTGAGAGATCTTCACTGATCGCTTTTTCAACCCCGGCATTCGCCAGCGTTTTTATATAGGGAAGGGTCGCGTTCGTCAGCGCCAGTGTGGACGTCCTTGGATAGGCACCGGGCATATTGGCGACGGTATAATGAATAACGCCATCGACGGAGTAAACAGGGTTGTCATGGGTCGTTGGCTTTGAGGTATCCGCGCATCCGCCCTGGTCCACCGAAACATCGACGATTACAGCGCCTCTTTTCATTGTCCTGAGCATATCTCTCGAAATAAGGACGGGCGTCCTCGCCCCTGGTATGAGTACGGCGCCGATGACTATGTCGGAGTTTGTTATCTCGGCGGCGACATCGTGCATGGTGAAAGGCAGAGTATGAACCCTGCCCATAAACATATCGTCCAGCCTCTGAAGTTTATCAATACCCTTATTAATGACAACGGTGTCCATGCCGAGTCCTGTACTCACTCGCGCCGCATTTGATCCAACTACGCCGGCGCCCAATATAAGTGCTTTTGCGGGCTTGACCCCGGCGACACCGCCCGCCAAAACTCCCGACCCTCCGTGGATCATCTGCAGATAATAAGCACCAATAATGGGTGCCATTCTACCGGCGATTTCACTCATCGGAGACAGAAGAGGGAGCCGGCCGTCTTTCTCAAGGGTCTCGTAACCAATAGCAGTTATCTCCCTTTGTAAAAGAAAGCCGGTCAGGTCCCTGTTCGGAGCAAGATGGAGGTAGGTAAAAACAGTCTGTCCCCTCTTGAAAAAGTCGTACTCCTGGGGAAGCGGTTCTTTTACCTTGACGATAAGATCCGATTTTTCAAACAGGATTTCCCTTGTTACTATATCTGCGTCCGCGTCAAGGTACTCACCGTCAGGAAAACCACTGCCCTCGCCGGCCCCTGTTTCAACAAGGACCATATGCCCGGCGCTTTTGAGTTCCTTCACGCCTGAAGGAATTATGCCGACCCGGTATTCCTCCCTCTTTATCTCTTTGGGAACGCCTATGACCATATCAGACAGTTGTCTCGAAATGACTCAGTATTTCCGCTTTCCTGGTTTTTGTTAAATTTTCGCTTATGCTCTTTAAGAGCTTGCCTTTCACTGAAGGGTCGAGCCATTCCAATATCTGTCTGTTTATCTCTTCAGGGGCTGCAAGGTACCACTTCCCGTCCCCTTCCTTCGATATCAGGGCGGTAATGTCTCTTGCGATCAGCTTGGTCATTCTCCTTTCAGCCTCCAACCTGACGTTATGCGGCTCACCGTTTCCGCAGGCTGCACCCCCTTTGCCCCCCATCAGCCCGAATTTTCCATTAGCATCACTATATTTTTCCGACAATTTCCCGTGGGCCTCGGTGGTGTCGTAGCTTTCGATTAACTCCACGCGTGGACTTTCAAACTTGCTCTTTGTTACGCTGTAAGCCCTGAAATGTCCCAGATCTGCAGCTATTATTACCCTCTTCATACTATCCCTTCTTTCCTAATAAAAAGTTATTAAGAATGTCTCCTCCTGATTTCATTTTATCCCTTCTCCGGGTCCTTTGCAAAGAGAAAAAAAGCCGTCAGAAAAGACAAAAAAGCTGTCTTTGAACAGTCGAAATCACTCTTTTTGGCGGCAATTACCCTTTGTTATTTAAGGAGAAAATGATACAATGGAGCCATGGCAGAAACCGACGACCCCGCAGGCGAGAGAAATATCTCGGAAAAGTTGAAAAGTCCCCAGTGGAGGGCGATCATTGTGGCCCTGCTCGTCTTTGTAATCATGATAGTCTGGACACAATATTTTACTCCATCGGGTCCTGCGCGTTACGAGATAAACTACAGCCAGTTTTTGAACCAACTCGATGCCGGCAATATCAAGTCTGTCTCCATCAGGAAACTTCAGGTAAATGGAGAGTTCATCAAGGAAGTCAATATTGCCATGCCCGAAGCAAAAAAGCCTGTCACAGTGAAATATTTTTTTAGTTATCTGCCCTCTTTTCAGGGTGAAGCCCTGCTTTCTGAACTCAAAAATAAGAATGTGACAATAAGGGTAGAGCCGGTGGAGGAGAAATCTATCTTCTGGCAATTTATAGCAGGCGTTCTCCCGTGGGTATTGATTATCGGTGTATGGATGCTGATTATGCGGCGAGCGCAGCAGCAGATTCAGGGCGGACCCGGGGGACTTTTTACCTTCGGAGCGAGCAAAGCAAAACTATATGACGTAAAAAGGCCCGCTGTGACATTCAAGGATGTCGCAGGCATGGAAAATGTAAAGCTTGAACTCAGAGAGACTATAGAGTTTTTGAAAGACCCCTCAAGGTACCTCAGGATTGGGGCAAAGGTCCCGAAGGGCGTTCTTCTTATCGGGCCGCCGGGCACGGGAAAGACGCTCCTTGCCCGCGCCACGGCAGGTGAGGCAGGGGTTCCTTTTTATAGCATAAGCGCCTCCGAATTTATCGAGATGTTCGTCGGCGTGGGGGCATCAAGGGTGAGGGACATGTTTAAAAGGGCCAAGGAAACCCATCCTAGCATTATCTTTATCGATGAAATAGATGCCGTCGGCCGCACCCGCGGCACGGGGCTCGGCGGAGGACACGACGAGCGGGAGCAGACCCTTAACCAGCTTCTTAGCGAGATGGACGGTTTTGATCCGCACGAAGAGGTGATCGTAATGGCCGCTACAAACAGACCCGACGTGCTCGACCCTGCGCTTTTGAGACCGGGGCGTTTCGACAGGCACATCGTTATCGACAGGCCGGGTTGGAAGGAACGCAAGGCGATTCTGGAGGTGCACGTGCGCGACAAGGCACTGGAAGATAATGTGGACCTTGAGATTATCGCCAGGGGGACGGCGGGGATGACCGGCGCAGACCTTGAAAATCTGGCGAACGAAGCTGCACTCGTGGCGTTGAGAAAAAATAAGGACAAGCTTAATATGAGCGACTTTGAGGAGGCTATGGATGTTATCCTCATGGGTTCAAAAAGGGAAGAGACTATCAGTGATATGGAGAAGAAAATAACCGCTTACCACGAAGCCGGCCATGCTCTGGTGGCATGGCAACTGCCGGGCACCGATCCGCTTTATAAGGTTAGTATCATACCCCGGGGCATGGCCATGGGTGTCACGCAACTTCTGCCGGAAGAAGACAGACATTATTATCCCAAAGTTTTTTTGGTCAATAAACTATGTGTGGCCCTCGGGGGAAGAAACGCTGAAAAACTTGTATTTGGAGACGTCTCAAGCGGTGCACAAAGCGACCTGAAGGAAGCTACTTTGCTTGCCGAAAAGATGGTTGCCCAGTGGGGGATGAGTGATAAGGTCGGCCCATTGAACCTTGGCAGAGGAGAGGAGCATCCTTTCCTGGGCCGTGAGCTCTCGATGCCTAAGCGCTATAGCGAGGAAATGGCCTGGCTCATGGACCAGGAGATACAGAGGTTCATAAACGAAGCCGAGGCAAAGGCGGCGGACATACTTATTCATAACAGGCGCGTTCTGGATGCCCTGGCTGAAGCTTTAATCAAGGAAGAAGTGCTCGACAAAGACGACATTGAGAGGATAATAAAGGAGTCGAAGGAAGGAAAGGGAACTCCAGGGGGCTGAGGATCATCGTTTTAGAGAAAAAAGAGGTTCCCTTATGAGTTCTCCTTTACAGACAGGGCATTTCCCGGGCTTCTTGAGTTTCTCTCTTTTGCTGAAGGCGAAACCGCATTTTGCGCACTCTGCCGGCGTTATGTCAAGATGATATTCTCTCTTGCTCAATGTCTTTCGTATGTGATCGAGGTGTTCGTAAACTTCGTGCTCGGAGATCCTGACTTCAGAAGAAATTTCTTTGGCCGATGTTGTTCCCCCCTCAAGAATGGAGATTATCTGCCGGCGCAACGTTTCGTGCCTCTCCTCAGGTACGAATGGACTTTTAGGTTTATTTTTCACGCAACTCCAGTATAAAGCTCATAACCGGTTTCTTCCAAGTGTAGGACAGACAACTAAAAAAGACAAGCATTAAGAGCACATCCTGATTCACTATCGAAGAGTCCCCAAAGTTTTTGGAATGCGCCCCCCACACGCTGGGCATCACGCACCACTGAAGCCCCTCAAATGCATCTCCTCACATATTCGGCGATGGATTTTGAAATATTCAATTAGCCTGCGCGGTATTTTCCCGGGAATGCGAGGAAGGAAGGTTCTTCCTTAACAATAAAGGTCAATAAATGGGTTAGGAATTAAAGAAGTTAGTGGTAAAATATAACATGAAAAGCGTACTGGGGTTTGTGATTTTTGTGGCGGTTGTAATAGGGTTTCTGCTTCTCTTTCCCGGAAAGACTTATCCGCCTATCCCTGCTGATGACCTTCACAGGACCGTACGGGATAATTCCGCCTGCATGGAGTGTCATGGCCCGGGAAAGAAAAATGAGTTGAAGAAGACCCATCCCCCCAAATTCGAATGTCTCAAATGTCATGTCCTGAAAATAAAGAAGACCTGAATTTCAATATAGTGGCCGCCCTCGCGTTGATTTAATCAGCATTCATCGGTTAATATTTCTGACACCTTTTTTCGAAGGAGAGATGACCGAGAGGCCGAAGGTGCACGACTGGAAATCGTGTGTGCGCTAATCCCGCACCGTGGGTTCGACTCCCACTCTCTCCGCCATGCCTTTCTTGTAATATCATACGGTTAGGGCTGGGA
>JBAIXS010000185.1:0-4465 GCA_037916395.1 Candidatus Sulfobium mesophilum | reverse complement strand
GGCTATTGGCACGGAGGCTGGGGTTGGGGCTGGCCTTATTACGGCCTCGGGCTCGCCACGGGAGCGTTTCTGAGTTATCCGTATTACTACTATCCATACTATCCATATTATTCATATTACCCGTATTATCCGTATACATATGCTCCAACATACAGGCCTTCGCAGCGTGTGATTGTCCGCGAGCGGAAACGGGCAATGGACACCTGGTACTACTATTGCCGGCAGTCCCATGCTTACTACCCGTATGTAAGAAGATGTCCGGGCGGATGGGAAAAGGTGCCTGCCTTGCCTCCGCCGTCTTTACCTCAGCCGGCAGCCAAACCGGCCGCCAGCGTAATCGACAAAATGACTCTGAAGGTCAACTTTGACGTCGACCAGGCCATTATTCGCTTAAGCGATAAGCCGGCTCTCGATAGGGCGGTCGATTTTGTGAAAAAATATCCTAAAGCCACTATAGAGATTGATGGATATACAGACAATACCGGAACGGAGGCTCATAACATGTTGCTTTCCGAAAGGAGAGCTCAGGCTGTGAAGCAGTATCTTATAAGGAAGGCCGGCATTGACCAGTCACAGATTGTGGCCTTTGGCCGCGGAGAATCTAATCCTGTCGCCGATAATAAAACGCCTGAAGGAAAGTTTGAAAATAGAAGAGTCGAGATCTTGATTCTCCGAAGGTAGATTATTTCGGTCCCAAACTAAGGTCTGCTCTCCGGTACGTCCGGAGGGTAATTGAACTCCTCGGAGGCAAACGCCTGATAGGCAAAAAAAGCGAGGGAGACGATTCCCCATCCAAGACCGACCACCACGCTCAGATCGATGATACCGCGCCAGGGCTGAGGAAGGAGGCGGACCAGGACGATCAGTATGACTATGCCGGCGGTCACTGAAATGGAAGTGATCTTTCTTCTTCTCGTCGCATAAAAAAACCCCATGCAAAATAGCGGGGCGAGCACGGCATGAAGGATTTGCGGATGGTTTCTCAGGTATTTTGCCCTTGCGGCAACCCGAGGTGAAAAGCGCTGCTGAAACGCACGGTAGCCTTCCGCATAAGCCATGAAGAAAATAAAGACCAGCAGTGCCATCCAGTGTTCTAAATGCAGTTTATACGAAAAGGCAGCCGCTGCTACTGCAGACAGGCGGTAGACCGCGCTGCCCAAAAGTAAGAATACTCCTGCAAGACCCCAGGTCGCTCCAAGTGTTCCCATTACAATACTTTCCTCCGGACCGACATCGCTGAATGTTTATTCAATTCGCATGCCCTGTCTGCGTCTTGAAATATAAAATGTATGAGCCAGAAGAAGCAAGCCGATATTCTATAGAATTCTTATTTCGAAATCAGTCCCTTCCCACCTGTCGGCATCAGGCCAGTAAAAAGTAAATATTATCGAAGTATCGGCAGAGATCTTTTCTGTCTGCAGGTCAGCATAGTGCAGCCCGAGGCCGCTGTCTTTCGTTTGGGTGTCATGAATTTCGCTCCAGCCGTTATGGCTCCAGTGGACAGTCGCCGGCGCGAGCAATTCTATGCGAAGTGTCATCGACCGGGACATGTTTCTGCACTTATGGTTAAAACTCCAGATGACAAGTGTCGATTCGGTTTTTTTCTTCACATATCGCTCCAGCGTCTGGGTAGGGGTATCGAAGACACGGCCGTCCCGAAGAGACCGAAGGAGCTTGATGTATTCAGCATGAGCCCACACAAGGGGCATGGCAGAGCCGGAAGGCCTTCCGAAAAAGAGTTCCCTTTCGGGTATGTCGGGGGAGTCCCATATCTGCTCAGGAATCATTCCTCCCTCATTCGCGAAGGCTGCCATAACCTTCATAAGCCTGTCCGCCTCTGTATTGTTTCCGGCTGCAAGTTCGTAATGTGCGCGCTCTCCTGTTAGAAGAGGCCAGAGTCTTCCAATTCCGGTACCATCGAATGGTGACCCATCCTCATGCTCGCCGTAGCCATCGTCGTTATAGCGGTGCCATGCAGGGCCGAATGGTGTTTCGACTTTGAGGAGAGCATCGATTACCCTTACGGTACTGAGTATTTTCGGATCATCCGGCGCGCGCAGACCGAACCGCACAAGCGCAAGTGCATCCGGACTTACTATCTGCGATGCGGGCAGGTTGCTCTGTCCCGCAGGCCTGTTCTTTATCGGAACAAAGCCGTCCGATGGAGATGCTGCAGCGGAAGTTTCCGGAGGAGCTATCCGCACATAGTATCCTTCTACGCCGACCTTTGCTGCAATCTCCGTCTCTCTGACATAAATCCACCGCTCGATACCTGAATTCCAGGCATCTGCAGTCTCACGGATGAATGTCGCTAATCCTGGCTCATCATTGGCTTCCGCCAGGTCCGCTGCCGCAAGCAGTGCGGCGATTTCCACCGCAAGAGTGAACGGCGAATATCCCGGGTCCTCTTCCCAGCGGTCCTCCTGTGTGACCGGGCCATTCCGAATGATGAACCCTGCCGCGCTCCTCACCATGGGCCAGAACTTTCTAATGTCGTCTTCAACCAGGACTTCTTCCCGCCTGGCAAGGTCCACAAGGAGGATTGGAAATGCTGTCTCGTCTATCTGAATGCCCGGCCAGTATTGAGAGCCATCGAGCCACATGTTTTGCGGCCAGTGGCCGTCATCTTCCTGGGTTGTCCGCAGATAAGGGAGTATGCGGCGGACGTCGTCAGGCGAGCCTGCTGCCAGAAGACCTCCGGCGGCTTCTGCCAGGTCCCGCGGCCAGACGAGATGGTAGCCGCCGAGGTCATCGTCCCCCTTTGCAAAACCCCAGGGGATAGCGAGGCTGGCTATGACGCCGCCGGGAAAGTTATTCGCTTCGTGTGTTCTGAGGACGGCTGCGCTCACACGATAAAGATTATGCCGGTCAGAAAATGTCCCGTCACTGAGGGCCAGAGTTTGTTGCCATCTGCTCCATTCCCGGATATAGTCCGCCTTCGCAGCATCGAAGCCGTCGAGGAGGCTCGCCCGTACGCGGTTTCCGGCCTCTGCGGCATTCCTTCCGAAGCCGAGTGCAAGAAGAAAACCACCTCTGTTTGAAGCGATTTCAATTTCGGCTGTCAGCGCAACGTTGCCGTTTTCCGCCCTCTCGTAGGCCCATGTCATCTCTTTGTGCTGCGTAAGGTCATGCCATCCATCTGAGACACCCACAAAGCCGGCAGCGCGCTTCAACCATGGCGAGGAGCAGGCGAGTGCGAGGGCAAAAGAATCGCGTTGCGCAAATAGCATCGGGATCCCTTTATAGTCTCCTACCCATGCGGTGTTTTCGCTGCCCCTGTTTCCAAGATGCGGGCTGAGGAGCACGTATAGATGATAGTCGTTTAGTCGCCCCTGAAGCGGGACAAAGAGGGTCTGCTGAAGAACCACGTCCCGTCTCGGGTCCGTCAAAATCTCTTTTTCGATTCTATAGCGTCCCTGCATGCAGTTATTTTCGAGGCGAAAAGCAGGGACCCCCTCCGTCAGATAAGAAACCGAGGATGCCGCATGACGTTTTTCTTCAGAAAAGAAGCCCTGCCCGTCCGCTACTAACAGGCCCAGATCACGGGTGCATGCAAGGTCTAAACGAGGGAAAAAGACCTCGTTTAGGATCCCGTGGCTGATCGTAAACCATACACGGCTTAGAGGGCTTAAAGATGTGCCGACGCCGCTTTTTGAACTGGAAGTCCATCGGGGTTCGGACCCGGGCCATCCGGGCGCATCAGAAAATTCAGTCATTCCAATACTCCATTTTGTTTGTGTTAATCTTCAGCTCCACTCGATGACGCTTTTGATCTCATCCGCAGCATGATAAGTAAGTGCCTTTTCAAATTCTTCAGGACGATATCGGTGGGTGATCAGTTTGTCTACATGATTGTTCCAGCGACGCTTTGCATTTGAAAGGTCGGCGACTGCCATTCTGAAATGGTCGCGAGATGCGTTGACGCTGCCGAGCATTACCTGATTGCCAAGTACAAGTCTCCTCATCAGTTCAGCTCCTTGAACCTGAAGAGGGCGGTCCCCGCCGGGAATTCCGGTAAGCACATAGACACCGTTTACACCCAGTGCATCAAGGAGGTTGAATTCGAGAGACGCGATGCCAGTGGCCTCGAAGATGAAGTCCACCGGACCCAGCTCCTGCTGGACGCGATCAGGCGTTATCTTTCTTCCATCGACGTATTTCCCGCCTATAAATTCAAGCCATCCGGGTCTTGCGGTGCCGTCATCGACAATGTCAGTCCCGTATACCTCCGCTCCCCTCAGAATAAGCGCCATTGCAGCAAGCAGACCGACAGGACCGAGTCCGGCGACAAGACATCTCTTCCCGTGAAGCCAAAGAAGTATGGGTGGCGCATCAGGCATACGCACACCCTGGACTCTCACAGCCTCATCTATCGCCTTCTCGGCTATCGAGAGCGGTTCTGTAAGGACACCGACGGCTTCAAGTTCATCAGGGACATGCACCGCATATTCCTGACGGTCTACCA
>JBAIXS010000184.1:0-12879 GCA_037916395.1 Candidatus Sulfobium mesophilum | reverse complement strand
CATAACCGGATTCTTCAGAGAAGATATGGCCGCCGGACTCAGAGTGTTCGAGGTTCAGATGGGATACATGGAAGTTATAGAGGTGGAAGAGATATTGAGGGAAGCGGAGATAGATGAACGGGTAATTTTTTACGGGCTCGAAGATATCCATACGGGCAACCTTGTATGGAAATTATTTTCGGTAATCAAAAGACTCACCCCGACATTTATAAAGTTCTACAACTTTCCTCCGAAGAAGCTCCATGGAATACTTACAAAAGTGGGATTGTAGAGGCGGTGGCCTGACCGTTCTTCCATAAGAAGCCCTGTCCTGATATAGCGACGTTATTTATCCTCCCTTTTTGCTATCTATAATGATAAAATAAGAAAATTTAATAGTTATGAGGAGTACCTGATGACTGACGCGATGCAACCCCAAACGCCTGCGGTAATAGCATTGCAGGGTGCTGGGGTTGCTTTTACCGAGCACCTTTACGTGTATCATGAAGGCGGGGGAACTGCTGATTGTGCGCAGGCGCTCAATGTGGACGAACATTCGGTCGTGAAGACGATTGTCCTGGAGGGCGACGGACAACCGCTGCTTGTGCTCATGCATGGCGATATGAGGGCATCCGCGAAAGAGCTTGCGAAGATTTCCGGCGTGAAGGCGGTTACCCCATGTGCGCCGGAGAAGGCGAAGCAATACACAGGTTACGAGGTGGGAGGTATTTCCCCTTTCGGCATATCCAGAACGATGCCTGTATATATGGAGGAGACTATCCTCAACCTTCGTAAGATTTACATTAACGGGGGCAGGAAGGGTTTTATCCTTGGCATGGACCCCTATGACGCTGTCAAGGTTCTGCGGGCAGTTCTCGTAAAGGTCGGTTCTGCACGGGCGGCCTGAGTGGTTCATATCTCTGGGAGTTCCCAGAACCAAGACCAGGACAGAGGCATAAGGTGAGCGCAGGCTGGATGTTTTTTGCTTCCTGCCTGCTTTCCGATTAATAATATTAATGAGCCTATAGTTTCGTTGATATCACATGGTGAGTGTGCTAGACTCGTACTACCGCGAAGAACAAAGCGGTGAGAGCAAAGATGATATTAAGAGATCTGCTTCAGTCTAAAGCCCTTAAAATGGTCACGTGCAGGACGACCTGTCTTGTCTCTGATGCTGTGACCGTTATGGACGGCCATAATGTGGGTTCCATTCTCATTCTCGATCCCGATGATAAACTTGCAGGCATATTTACCGAGCGGGATCTCATGCACTGTTTTGTAAAGAATATCTCGTTGCGGGAGGAGAAGATCTCGAACGTCATGACTCCCAACCCGATAACGCTTGATTCTTCGGAGGATATTAGCGTTGCCATCAAGCTGATGTCCGAAAAAAGGATCAGACATCTTCCTGTTCTCGAATCAGGAAAGCTTGCCGGCGTTGTTTCCTACCGGTACTTGGTTTCCTGTCTTCTTCCTGAAGTCATCTACATGGCTGAGGACATCTGCTAGCGAACTTAGCTCCCAAGGCTGTCGTTACCTCTTTGTTGATCAGGCTAAAATCCGTATGTTAAGATAAAAAAGTGCAAAATGATTAGTCAAATGAGCGAGAAAAAATATCTTGTGACATAAATGAAATTCCGAATTTCTCCTGCCTCTGATTTTCAGTGTTTCCGGCGAAAAAAGGTTGAAATAAGGAATGATCAGCTAACATAATGAGTCCAGTTAAGGAGAGTTTATGATCGATAAGCTCGAAGATATCGTAAAGAAGCATATGGAAAAGAACGGCAATGTCATATCCCTCATGCAAGACACACAGGAAGAATTCGGATATGTGCCCAGAAAGGCGGTTGATTATTTCTCAGAGGAACTTGGGATCGCCCCAAGCCGTTTCTATGGAGTACTCACCTTCTATTCCCAGTTTCATCTTAGACCGAGAGGGAAAAACATCGTTTCTGTCTGCTGTGGCACTGCTTGCCACGTAAAAGGAGGCAGTAAGATAGCCGAGCGGGTCCAGAGGGAACTTGGCGTAGATGGTGACGGACAGACGACCGAAGACGGCAAATTTACTTTCGAGATAGTCAGGTGCGTCGGGGCCTGCAGTATCGCCCCGGTGGTTCTAATGAACAACAGGGCACATGCACAGATGACGCCGGACAGCACCTCTAAGCTAATTAAACACCTCCAGAAAGAGGAATCCCGTGCATCAAACTGACGAGAAGAAGAAAAAGGTAGTGGTGAGGGTGTGTATTGGGACAGGCGGCCTTGCGGCCGGCGGCAAGGAGGTTATCGCCGCCTTTAAAAAGGCGATTACCGACTTTTGCGTCGACCTGGACCTCGATTTCACATGTCATTATCAGAAAGTGGGCTGCCGCGGCTTTTGCGCGAGGGACGTGCTGGTTGACGTTGTTGACGGCGATAAGAGCGTTACATATCAGGGGATTAAACCTGACAACGCAAAGCGTATCGTTCAGGAACACCTGATCGAGGGGAAGCCGGTTACGGAATGGCTGATCGAGGATACTTACTATGCATTCCATTCGAAGCAGCATAAAATCCTCCTCAAGGATTGCGGCACGGTAGACCCCGAAGACATTCATTCATACCTTAACGCCGGCGGATACTTCGCGATAAAGAAGATCCTTTCGGAAATGACCCCGGAGGAGGTCATCCATGAGATCAAAAATTCCGGCATTCGCGGAAGGGGAGGCGCGGGATTTCCTACCGGCGTTAAATGGGAGGCCTGCAGAAAGGCCCCGGGCGATACGAAATATATCGTATGCAATGCAGACGAAGGTGATCCGGGCGCGTTCATGGACAGATCGGTTATCGAAGGCAACCCCCATTCGGTGATCGAAGGAATGATGATCGCAGCGTATGCTATCGGCTCGAACCTCGGATATGTATACATAAGGGCAGAATATCCTGCGGCAGTCGACAGGCTTAAACTCGCGATGGCCCAGGCTCACGAGGCAGGATACCTCGGGGAGAACCTTTTCGGCTCCGATTTCAGCTTCGACCTCCGCATCAAACTAGGCGCGGGCGCCTTTGTCTGCGGAGAAGAGACCGCCCTGATAGCATCGATCGAAGGCCAGAGGGGTATGCCGAGGGCAAAGCCTCCGTTTCCGGTCCACCGGGGTTTGTGGGGCAGACCGACCGTCATCAATAACGTTGAGACGCTTGCCAACATCCCGATCATTATGCGAAACGGCGCTCCCTGGTACGCGGCGATCGGCACGGAAAAGAGCAAGGGGACAAAGGTCTTCGCACTTACGGGCAAGGTGAAAAATACCGGCCTTATTGAGGTGCCGATGGGTATAAGGCTCGGAGAAATTATCTACGACATAGGCGGAGGCATCATCGACAACAAGGAGTTTAAGGCTGTCCAGACAGGCGGCCCCTCGGGCGGCTGCATCCCCGCTTCACTTCTTGATACGCCGGTTGATTATGAATCCCTTGCGAAGGTCGGATCGATTGTCGGCTCAGGCGGCATGGTTGTGCTGGATGAGACCGACTGCATGGTGAACATCGCGAAGTTCTTCCTCGAATTTACCCAGGCGGAGTCATGCGGAAAGTGCGTGCCGTGCAGGATAGGCACAAAGCGGCTCCTTGAGATCCTCACCCGAATAACTAAAGGCGAGGGCAGAGAAGGCGATATCGAACTCCTGGAAAGACTTAGCGGCAGCGTAAGGTCTGCCTCGCTTTGCGGGCTCGGCCAGACTGCGCCGAATCCGGTTCTGAGCACTCTGAAGTATTTCAGGGAGGAATACGAGACGCATATAAGAGACAAGAAATGTCCGGCCAAGGTATGCAGGGACCTCCTTATATACTCGATTATCGAGGCGAAATGCAAAGGGTGCGGTGCCTGTTTGAGGGCATGTCCCACAGGTGCGGTGACAGGTGAAAAAAAGAAGCCCCATGTAATAGACCCGGACAAATGCATCAAGTGCGGAGCGTGTTTTGATGCATGCAAGTTCAAGTCGGTAGAGAGGGAGTAACAAAGATGGTAAAGCTTACAATAGATGGAAAGGCGATCAGCGTCCCCAAAGATATAACAATACTGGATGCGGCGAGGCGGACGAATATCTCGATACCGACCCTCTGTCATCATCCGAAACTTACCCCTTTCGGCGGCTGCAGGCTATGCATCGTAGAAATAAAAGGAGTCCCGAGGCCGGTGACGTCGTGCACGACCCCCGTAAGCGAAGGAATGGAGGTGATCACCTCCACCCCTCAAATCGAAGATCTCAGAAAGACGGTCCTCGAACTAATCCTGTCCGACCATCCTAACGACTGCATGGTTTGCGAGAAGGCGGGAAGCTGCGCGCTCCAGGAGCTTGCCTACACGTACGGCATCCGCGAGGTCCCGTTTGCAGGGGAGAGAAGGGTCTACGAGAAACGGGACGGGAACCCCTTTATTGAGCGTGATCTCGAAAAGTGCATTATGTGCGGAAGGTGCGTAAAGGTCTGCGACGAGGTCCAGGGAGTAGAGGCGATCGATTTCGGCTACCGCGGCTTCCAGGCGAAGATATGCACTTCCTATGAGGATGACCTCAACTGCGAGTTCTGCGGTCAGTGTGTTTCGGTCTGTCCAACCGGCGCGCTTACCGGGAAACTCTGGGCCCAAAAGGGAAGACCCGGCAATGCGAGGCAGGTCGATACAGTGTGTGCATTCTGCGGGACCGGCTGCAACCTTACCGCGCATGTCAAGGGGAATGAGATCGTTAGGATCACCTCTTCCGAGTATACCGGAAATGAAGGCTGGCTTTGCGTAAAGGGACGGTTCGGATATGAGTTCGTCAATAGTCCCGATCGACTCAAGAGGCCGCTGATAAAGAAGAACGGGGCGTTTGAAGAGGTCTCATGGGATGAGGCCCTCGACCATATCGCATCCAAGATGAAAGATATAAAGGAGAAGCACGGCGCCGATGCGCTTGCGGGGCTTTCATCTGCAAGATGCACAAACGAAGAGAATTACGCCTTTCAGAAATTTATGCGCGCGGCGGTCGGGACGAACAATGTCGACCACTGCGCCCGTCTCTGACACTCGCCCACAGTGGCCGGTCTGGCCGCGATATTCGGTTCGGGCGCGATGACGAATTCCATTCGCGAGATAACGGGGATGGAGGTCATTTTCATCATTGGCTCAAATACCAAGGAGTCACACCCGGTAATCGCCAACCGCATGATAAAGGCATACCGCAAAGGCGCCAAGATCATCGTTGCAGACCCCAGGAGAGTTCCCATGGTGAAGTTCGCCGAGGTCTTCCTGAGGCTGAAACCCGGGACGGACATTGCGCTTATTAACGGCATTGCGCACGTTATCCTTAAGGAAGGACTCCAGAATGATGAGTTCATCCGTGAAAAAACCGAAGGTTTCGAGGCATGGGCAAAGACGATCGAGGAATATACACCGGAGAAAACCGAGGAAATCACTGGAATCCCGAAGGCAGATATCGTCAGGGCGGCAAGGATGTATGGCGGGTCCAGGAAGGCGGGCATCTTCTATACCATGGGGATAACCCAGCACGCCTGTGGGACCGACAACGTGCGCGCTCTTGCAAACCTGGTTACTCTGACGGGAAACATCGGAAGAGAGTCGACCGGCATCAACCCGCTGCGCGGACAAAACAATGTGCAGGGTGCATCAGATGCCGCGGCGCTGCCGAATGTATATCCCGGCTATCAGCGGGTCGATCTCCCCGAGGTCCGTCAGAAATTCGAGACGGCCTGGGGTGTTTCTTTGTCTCCCAAGGCGGGACTCACCGCAACCGAGATGATGAATGCGGCGGCCGAAGGCAAGGTGAAGGCAATGTATATCATGGGAGAGAACCCGATTATTACCGATCCGAACATGCATCACACCGTAAAGGCGCTCAAAGGTCTCGATTTCCTTGTTGTCCAGGACATCTTCATGACCGAGACAGCCGAACTTGCCGACGTGGTGCTCCCGGCGGCCTGCTCTTTTGAGAAGGACGGCACATTTACGAACACCGAGCGAAAGGTGCAGAGGGTAAGAAAGGCGGTGAATCCGCCGGGGGAGGCCAGAGATGACCTCTCGATCATCGCCGAGGTATCGAAGCGGCTTGGGTATCCGCTGGACTATGCTTCTGCCGAAGCGGTGCTGGACGAATATGGAAAGCTCTGGCCCGCCATGGCTGGAATTACTTACAGCCGGCTTGAAAAGAATGGTATCGCCTGGCCTTGCCCTGCGAGCGAACATCCTGGAACGCAATACCTTTACAAAGACGGGTTCCCGAAGGGAAAGGTACCTTTTTCTCCGGTCTCCTACTGCCCGCCGGCTGAGGTGACTGACCCGGCTTATCCTTTTGTCCTTACTACCGGAAGAAATCTTTTCCAGTATCACTCCGGCTCAATGACAAGAAGAGTGAAGCCTATAGAAACACATGCCGGGGAGGCATACGTCGAGATGAATTTCGATGACGGGGAAAGACTGGACGTCAAAACTGGTGATTTGATAAAGGTGGTGTCACGGCGCGGCGAGGTCGAGATAAAGGCGAGACTCACCTCAAAGGTGGCAGCAGGCACTGTCTTTATTCCGATGCACTACCGGGAGGCGGCGGCAAATGTGATCACAAACGATGCCCTTGACCCCGTGGTAAAGATACCTGAGTTCAAGGTCTGCGCAGTGAAGATAGAGCCTGTCGGAAAATAACAACTGTGGTTGGATAAGTCAGGCGCGCATGCCCTGCGGCTAAGTGGCAGGGAGTGTGACTGTGACCGAAAAAAGTTTGTCGTCTGTCTGGTTCAGTACTACTTCCCCGCCGTGGGACCGCACAATGTATCGGACTATGTACAGACCCAGCCCCTTCCCCTCCGCGTGAAGATGGGATTTTTGTCCCCGGTAAAAGGGATCGAGAAGGTTTTCCAACTCCTTTTTTTCGATAGGTTCGCATGTATTTGTGACGGTGATGAATATTTTTTTCCTTTCGCGGGACAGAGAAAGCTTGATTGACCCTCCCGGCGGAGTATATTTCACCGCGTTGTCCAGGAGATTTTCTATCGTGCGCCGTATGAGACCCTCGTCGCAAACGCAGCTTAAGCCTGGTATTTCGGGGATGTCGAGAGAAATCTGCTTTGCGGCTGCTTCGGCTGTGTAGAAACCGACGAGCTCTTTAACGATCTTCTGGATGTCGGTTCTGCTCCGGGACAGGTCGAGGCGTTTAAACTCGGAGGACGAAAGGAGGGCTAAATTGCGCAGGAGATTTATTTGTGTGGAAGGAGTCAAGCATGAGGAAATTATTATGAGCAAGGTCAGGCAACTGCAGAGTAGCCGCGAACCTGCCTTTCGCCGGAATGAGATCATTAGCTGGACAGGCCATGCTTGTTGATTAATTTAATTCGGAACTAACACTACTCCTGCTCAGGTAGCGGAGAAAACGTTATTTCCTGAAATCCTCGTCTCCGTAACCTGATATAATTGTGTTAAGTACAAACGGAAATTGGCAAAGGAGGATTCCTGTGTCTTCAGCTCTAAGAGTACAATTCATATCCATTGCTTTGATAGTATTTATAGGAATATGGCTGACAGGTTTTGGTAAGGTCCATTGGTTCCTTTACGTCCCAGTTGGGGCATTGACCTTTGCGGGAATAACAGGAATTTGTCCTGGGCTTATATTTTGGAAAAAAGTCGGACTCACATAGCTCGAAGCCCTGCAGTTCAAGTCATGAATGAAGGAGAAAACATGAAAGACGACAAGCAGCCAAACACTACCATCTCTCGACGCGACTTCTTAGGTATTGCTGCCTTGGGCACGATGGCATTGAGCCTTGGCGTCAGTGATATAGCGCGGGGTGATACATCTTCTGGCGCGGCCCAATCTGCACGCGGCGGCGCTCGTGGAACTGGCCCTTACAACATTCTTTTTATTCTCACCGACCAGGAGCGCCTTTTCCGATCGGACGAACTGCCCGCCGGCTTCAGCCTCCCTGCGCGCGAACGGTTAATGAAGCGGGGTACGACATTCCTAAACCATCGAATCAACTCGTGCGTCTGCACGCCGTCTCGTTCAGTACTCTACACGGGGCAGCACATCCAGCACACGAAGATGTTTGACAACGCGAATTTTCCTTGGATTACCAGCATGTCGACTGATCTCCGCACTATGGGGGACATGCTGCGAGAGGTCGGCTACTACACCGCTTATAAGGGAAAGTGGCACCTCACTAAGGAGTTCGAGACCGTCAACGAGCTCGGGTCACCAACCAAGATTTTCACCAAAGAGATGGAGGCTTACGGCTTCTCCGACTACATCGGCGTGGGCGATATCATCGCACACGAGCAGGGAGGCTACCGCCACGACGGCATCATTTCTGCTATGGGAGTAAGCTGGCTGCGCAGCCGGGGTATGGACCTTGCGGCCACCGGTACACCATGGTTCCTGGCGGTAAATCTGGTCAATCCGCACGATGTCATGTTTGTCAATACCGACCGTCCCGGCGAACGCGTGCAAGCACGAAATATTCTGGGCCACATCCTGCCGGAACCGGATAATCCCCTGTACGCGAAGCAGTGGGACTTTGACCTACCTGCGACTTACCGTCACCCGATTGACGCTGCCGGGCGGCCAAGGGCTCACTCAGACTACCTCAAATCGCATGACGCCCTGGTCGGTAACATCGCGAACGAGGACTGGCGCTGGCGCAAGCGGCACAACTATTATCTCAACTGTCTGCGCGATGTCGATCGCAACATTGTTCTACTACTCGACGAGTTGGAGGCACTCGGGCTCGCCTCCAAGACTATCGTTATCCTGACCTCAGACCACGGCGATCTCGACGGTGCGCATCGGCTACACTCAAAGGGTGCAACTTCCTACCGTGAGCAGAACAACGTTCCGCTGATCATTGTGCACCCCGCACATGCGGGAGGCAAGTTTTGCAAGGCGGTGACCTCGCACCTCGACATTGCGCCGACCCTGGTGGGCTTGACGAACGCCGACGCCAACAAGAAAGCCATCATAATGAAGGATCTCCGGGGCAAGGACTTCTCTTCGTTACTTGACTCACCGGAGAAAGCCGGACACGGGGCAATCCGCGACGGTATGCTTTTCTGTTATAACATGTTCGCTTATATCGACGGCGACTTCCTTGAGAAGGCTGTTGACGTTCTTCAGCAGCCTGACGGAAAGGTAAAGCTCAAGGAGGCCCTCAAGGCCGGTGCGATACGACCTGACCTCACGAAGCGTGGCGCTATCCGAAGCGTGTTTGACGGCCGGTACCAGTTCACTCGGTATTTCTCGCCCAAGCAACACAACCGGCCGATGACACTGAATGAGCTTTTTAAGCTGAATGACGTCGAGCTTTTTGACCTTGAGAAGGATCCGCTC
Organism: Candidatus Sulfobium mesophilum; assembly: GCA_037916395.1. GTDB lineage: Bacteria > Nitrospirota > Thermodesulfovibrionia > Thermodesulfovibrionales > UBA6898 > Sulfobium > Sulfobium mesophilum_A. Next base: position 3,553 of record JBAIXS010000184.1, on the reverse strand, counting down.
GAGCGCGACAATCTGGCAATAGACCGAGACAAACATCGCGATCTTCTCGAAACGATGAATGCCAAACTGAACGGGTTAATCGACAAGGAGGTCGGGGAGGACGTTGGCCAGATGCTGCCAGGCGGTGTCGACCGCGGGTGGGTGGCCACAGAAGCTGTAAACGATCTATGAGCCTTCAGTGTCCTGACGTTGCCTTTCTCTGTAATAGGCATGACTCTTCTTGTGCTTCTTCAGACTGAACATCTATTCTGCGTTACGCCGAAAGTCGCGGGATCAAAAGAGGACCGTAACTGTTAGATTCTTCTGCAATTCCGCGACAGTTTCATTATCTAATACCTATCATTATGTCGGCGACATCGACAAAATGACAAGCAGTAGTTCGGATCGAATATCACGTCTGAAGAAGATTTGGTTGCCGCCGCAATAAATGCTTCCTGTTATTAACATGTGACAGAAACCGTGAACGGTGTTCGATTCTTCCGGAATTAAACGGTCCTCGGGTAGATAGCAAAGGCAGACTTCCTGTTGAAATGAACAATAAAAAAAGGATGCACTTTTCAGCGCATCCTTTCTAAAATCTTGGCCATCTTTACTGTTCGGCTTGACCCCTCGGAATGGGTTAGCTGAAGAAGATGCAATCTCCTAAGGGAGAGTTCATTTCCCAATATCGAACGGTTCTGATCCTAAGATTGATACAGGAACAGGAAATCCCATAAATCAAGAATAAGACTGTCCCACGCATGTTTCTCTTTCCCTTTTGTATCCGGCTGAGATTGCGTTCACTTAATTCTTGCATATAAGTTTTTCACCTCAAAGGCAACTCTTTGATAGTGGAGGTAACTTCATAAAAGTCATGTTTCGGCAGCCCAAACCTCCCGGAAAAGGAGCCAGGATAAGGAAGATACTTCAGACTGGCTCTAAGGGTTATTTTGCCTTTGATACTCGTTGGGACTTTAAAATAATACGTTTCTTTACGGAGTTCCCCCGCATTCAATCTATTATCGTATATAATTTTCACTGCATTGTAGGAAGATAGCGTCTGCCTATCTTCCCTATCGACCAAGATTGCCCGATAGATTCTGGTTCCTTTTGGAATATCCTCGTCGAGGATCTCTTGATCGAATGGTCCTTTACCGGTTACATCATATTTGTCACCCCCCATTGACAAAGCGGGAATTGGTATTATCTCATCGCCGTGATAAGCATCTAGTTCCAGCCATAATAGCCTGAGGTCTGAACTCCCTGATGGCATTTTATGCCCTGTCATTGAGTTGTCAACAAAAATATAAATCTTCATTTCATCGCCTTGCGATACAAAGGGCTTTTCTGTTTCTATGTGCAGTGCTATACCTCCATCCCCCACAATCTGGGTTTTCGAATGTGAGCCGGGGAAGCGGTGTGTATAAAGTTTTGGCCGGTCAGGCGCCCTAACAAAGCTAGAACGACTAAGTGCACACCCGTGCTCATAAATAGGATTCCCCGCCGTGAGGAAACCGTTAACGTTCATATGACAGTCCTGGCACTGAATGTCTTTCTCGGCATATACGCTGTTCTTCCATTCTGTAAAGGTAGATTTAATTTCGAGACCGTAGCGGTTAAACCCATTATGACAGATGGCGCAAAATTCACTTTTCGTATGCAGTTCCGAATAGACATGATGCCACTCATTTTTTGCCACAAATGGACCCGATACCTTTTCGCCCGCTGGTTTGGAGATGTAATTGCCGTTTCCTGGTAACTCGCCGCTATATCCTACTACAGTATGGCAAAAGGCACATCGAACTCCGGACGTATTCGGATCAATCTGGTTTTCTGAAAATATTCTTCCATTCAAAACAATGTAATCAATCGGTGAATGGCATGCTATACAGCCTTGTGCCTCCTGGTAAAGTTCAGGATCTTTTTCAGCCTGAGGGAGGAGTTCCTTAAAGAACTGTCCCTTGAAAAGAGGGTCCGAAAAAGACTTGCTGTGATAAGATTCTGAATGCTGAACTACGATTTTTTCATGGCATGATGTGCACAAATCAGAGGAGTAATATTTCTTATACTCCCATGAGATAGAATCTGGCAAGCCTGGATCCGCAAATGCAAAAACCGCAAAACCGAAAATGAAGCAGATTGAATATGCTCCCAGCAACAACTTCCTCCACGTTGCTACGACCTCATTTACATTCTTCTTCTTCATTTTTGCTTCTCCTTATCCCTTAGGAAGCAAAAAGTCGCCAAAAACAAAAGGCCGAACATACCAAAGTTTCCTTCGGTAGCTCGGCCATCTGACTGTTAAGACCCGCCGCTTTCCGTACCCTTCTCACGGAGAGTTTGGCTTTATCGGGAATCGGCTCTAACGACAGTTCTTCTAAATAAAATATAACAGGATTTGTGGAATAAATCCTTGATATTTCTAAAGAACTTCCTTGATATTTATTAAGACTTTGGTGAGAGTATTTGTTATATTAGGCAAAAGCCCTCTCAGTTTTTTTTTAAAGGACAGGGGAGACTAGGGGCATTCACTCATGAGATCTCGGGTATCTTTAACTGTCAGCCATTTTCCATCCCTTTTTATCAATCCATCACATTCCAATAATCTAAGCAACCGACTCAGATGCTCAGGAGTTACGGCAATTATCTGAGCGAGTTCCTTATGCTTTAGTGGCAGCTCGATTCTGACCGTTTGTCTCTGATCTGTGGATTGCTCCATTTCTGTGATGATATCAAAGAAAAGTCGTTTGAGACGGTCAATAGCGGGAAGACAGCCAAGGTTAAAGGTATTTTTCCCATGAGTTAAGATTTCCTGGCTCAGCAGTGCGAGCATCTGATGACTGAAGTCCTTATCAGTCTCTACAAGTTTCATAAAGGCCTCAGCAGAGATGCATCGCAGAATGCAGTGATTCAATGTTGTGCCCGTAAATGAGTAAGGCTTGCTGAGAAGGACAGCCGGAGCGCCAATTATCCAGTGGTGTCTACGAAGACCAGCTATTACTTCACGACCTGCATCGTCTATTCGTGACATTTTAAGAAGTCCTTGCTCAATGAAATAGACTGCGACTGCAGGGCTGTCTTGTCTAAATATCTCTGTATGGGGCGGATATGGCAGCGGAGAACCCCACCCGGCGGCACTGCAACCAGGACCACTGAAGAAATAATCGAAAAAGTTATGAAAAGGCAGAACGTCCTTCCGAATAGGCCCTGTCACTATTTTCTTCCCCCTTCTTAGACTCATTGTAATAGAAAATGATCTACTTGATAAGATGCCAAAAGTTAGTTAATAAAGTGTGGGCAAAGGTCGTCGGTTGTCAATATCTGTTTCGACATGTACTATTCAAGTCTTATCCTGCAGAAGAAAGAGGGTTTTCATCAGTAATAGCTAATGCCTGAAAATAGTGCTGGAGTTTGTTCGTCGGTGCACTCCGCGACAGACGATGAATAATCAGATAGCTTCTTTTTTTATCCATTACCGATTAAGGTTTCTACCTGCAATCCGTTAAGCGGAAGAGAGCTCAAACATTTTCGTGAAGTGAGACCGTCACGGCAACGGCCGGCCCATTCCGTCATG
>JBAIXS010000183.1:0-16759 GCA_037916395.1 Candidatus Sulfobium mesophilum | reverse complement strand
GGCGCAGGTCTTGCCGGAGTCGTGATGAGGAGGGGATTGAAGAAGTAACTCAGTAAAGAGAAGGCATTTAAATCAAGGGGATTACGGAACTAACCGGTCTAATATGACAAAAAAGAGAAAGGCGGTTCCGGATGGGTGTGCGTTATGAATGACCAAAGAAATCATAAGAGACTGAAATTGAATTTCCTGGCAATAAACGCCATCAGGTGAACATTTTTGTGAGTATAAAGCAATGTGTCCTTTAAGCAAGAACAGACATGAACTATGTCAGGCCGCCTTATCAGCGCGGATGATTAATAAGAAGTGCTGTCTTAATGGTACACATCTGAAATGCGCAATTTATGCAATTGGTCTGAAACAGAGTCTCCCTCCTAAAACCCCGGGCATCTCACCCTAAACGCTCAACCATCTTTCTTCCCGGCGCAGGTCTTGCCGGAGTCGTGATGAGGAGGGGATTAAAGAAGTAACTCAGTAAAGAGAAGGTATTTAAATCAAAGGGATTACGGAACTAACCGGTCTAATATGACAAAAGGGAGAAAGGCGGTTCCGGATGGGTGTGCGTTATGAGTGACCAAAAAAAAATGGCATGACGATTAGGCGCCTTTACCCTGGGAGTTGAGGCATCCGGACAAAATGTCACAAGATGTTCAAAGCGCTAACCAGAGAATGTGCAAACACCACCTATTTATTGTCGCGAGTTATGGTGAAGAACAATTTGCTTGAGATATGGGTGAGGCGCTTTCTGCAGGCAGGCGAAGGAAGTACGCGCGATAGAAAGAAGAAGGATTGACCTGTGAAGGGCGGCCGGGTCAAAAAAGGAGTTGGCGGCACAATTGAGCTTATCGAAAGGCCGGTGCCGGAGTTGAGCAAGATTGTGCTAATTGAGACAAACAGATGGGCCCCGGAGAAGTGTTTATGGTTGGTTGAGGAGTCTCTACTGAGTGAAAACACAGTACTGCTGTTTCCATTTCCTGAATTATCTCTTTCAATGTGCCATATATTTGTCGGCGCCACTGTCCACTACAGGTGTTTTATTCATTTGACTCCGCTCACCTCTCTTTTTAGAAGCAATACGAATGAGCTGGAAAAGATTACCACAAACCTTGCCGCGATAATGCAGCGAAAACTGGGATGGAAATTTAAAATCTATTATTTCGACGATCAAGGCAGAGAGCAAAAATTCAGGGATATCATTTCGATAGCTTTGGGCAGACGCCGCGTCTCGTTCATTCCAATGCACCCCAAAGATTATAAACAGGGCGAAATAAATCTACTCTATTGTTCGCAGGGTTTCTTTTATTCCACGCAGGACACAAAGTTGCTTCTGTCTCACGACGATGCCTCTTCTATCGGCTCCTATAATAAAATTCCCATTTTTTCCTATGAATAGTTATCATGCGAGCATTTTGTTTGCCGCAGGGAACTCACTGCGCCGGTCCCGCCAACATGAACATATCATGCATTTTCAGAGCTTCAGGACGACGCGCACCATATCTTCGTCGTCATAGGCCTGCTTGAAGTCGTATTTTCTGGCAAGGGCCAACATACGGGTGTTGCTCTTTAGGATCTCCATCCAAAGCGATATCAGGCCGGTCTCCTTCGCAATATCTATACAGTAGTCCATCAGCATTGTCCCTAAACCCCTTCCCTGCCATTCGTCTGCAATAAGAATGGACAGTTCGGCATTCTCCATGTCAGGCATTTTGCTTATCCTCACATCTCCTATTAAGTCGTGGTCATCCTCTGTCAGGGCCACAAAGGCGAGTTCACGATCGTAGTCCACTTGACAGTATCTGACAAGAGTCTCATGAGGCACGTAGGTAAGTCGGTGGCCGAATCTGGAAACAATTGTTTCGGCTGAAAGGGTCTTAAACAATTCATAGATTCGCGGCTCGTCCTCGCCCCGGATCGGCCGCACGCGACAGATGGTCCCGTCTCCTAACTTTTTTTCAACAACGTATCTAAATGGATACGGGCAGATCGACAGATGCGGAGGGCAGAGGTCGCCTGCGATTCGGCCATTGTGGGTGAGCGCATCCTCTTCAAGGAGTACCCCTCCGTCCAGCCCGATCACGTATTTGTCGGAGAGCAGAAGAGGGTTGATCTCAACCTCCCGGATTTGATGAAAATCGACGATCAACTGAGAAAATTTTACAAGTATCTCTTCCAGGAGCCGCAGAACCCTCTGATATGAAGGCAGACTTTGCAGATACCTGTATATTTTGGTCTCCTCCATGAGCCGCCGGGCCAGGGCTTGATTTAGCGGGGGCAGACCTATAGAATAATCCTGCACAGCATTAAGAAATTCACCCCCGATTCCGAAAACAATGACAGAACCGAAACTGGGGTCTTTTTTTGCGCCGATCACCAGTTCGTACCCCTTTTTTATTACCAGCGGCTGAATGACAACGCCCGCCTCAGGGTCGCCGGCCTGCGAGGCTATCGCCTTCAGTGACCGGTAAGCGTCTCTGACTGCCTTCTCATCCCTGAGGTTCAGGGCCACACCACCTTTTTCGAGCTTGTGAAAGATCTTTTCAGAATCGATCTTAAGCACTACGGGATAGCCCGTCTTTTCCGATAGCTGCACAGTGTCATCTTCCGTGACAGCCCTCACCGTCTCTACTATGGGAATGCCGTATACCTCGAATATCTTTTTTGCCTCATCCAGGCGAAGGATGCGCCTGCCTCCTTCCGCCGCGTTACGGATAATCCCGCCCACCTTATCACGATAAGGGACAAAGTCCTCCAGGATCATCTCGGGAGTTTCGTGCAAAAGTTTGAGGTTAAAGTCATAACGGTACATATAAAGGAAGCTTTTCACCGCCTGCTCAGGAGTTACAAAAGAAGGGACCTCGTTATTGCTCAGGAACTCGCGGGCCCGGAGCACCTGCTCGTCTCCCAACCATGTCGTAAATATGGGGATATCCGGATGCGATTTCGAAGCCTTTACCACGGCAGCGGCTATTTCCAGAGGATCAAAGCAGGGGAAAGGGACATAGACAATCAAAATGCCGTCAACCGATTTATCTTTCATGCAGCTCAGCATTGCCAATTCGAAGTCTTCAGGCGAGGCATCCGGCAGAAGGCAGACAGGGTTATTTACCCGCCTTCTGAGGGTCATGTGTCTCTCTATTTCTTCCACAACTTCCTCATCCAGCACTGCCAGTTCCCCCTCCATCAGAATCAGGGCATCGACCGCCATCGAGGTAGGCGCAATCGAATTGGTGATGATAGCAAGGCTCTTTCCCCCCGGACGCCGCTGTTTTGAGAGCGTCTCTGTCATGTAAAAGAGGTCCAGCATTTCGTAAACCCTCACGGCGCCTGCTCTCCTGAAGGCCGCTTCGTAGACCTTGTCTTCCCCCGCAAGCATCCCTGAATGGGTCACAAACATCCTCGCTGAAACCTCCGCCCGACCGGACCTCACCGCCACAATCGGCTTGCTGCTTGAGAGGCTTTTCACTGCGGTCATAAACTTCCTTCCGTTTTTTATCATCTCAACATACAGTATGATCGCCTTAGTCTCAGGGTCCATCCCAAGATAGTCGATAAGATCGCCAAGGTCGATATCCAGCCTTCCCCCTATCGAGATGAAATGACTGAACCCCATCTGTTTGCTAACCGCCCGCTCCAAAAAGGCAGACGAGAAAAGGCCGGTCTGGCAGATAAAGGCAATATTTCCCTTCCTGGGAATATGTGGAAAAAGACTCGCATTGAGGTTTAAGCCCGGCCTCACAAAGCCGAAGGAGTTGGGGCCCATTACCCTGAAGCCGTATATGCCCGAGAGTCTTTTGATCTGGATCTCAAGCTCCAGGGCATTGATACCCGGATACTCGAAGTGCGGAGCAAGGATAATGACGCCTTTAACGTCCTTCTGCCCGCATTCATCCAATGCGCTATAAAGCTCACTGACAGGAGAAGCTACAATGGCCAGGTCAATCTGGTGCGGGATGTCGTTTATTGTTTTATATGCTTCGACGCCCTGCACCGACTCATGCTTATTATTTACGGGAAAGACAACTCCCTTGAACCCTTTACCCACGAGATTCCTGAAGGCATAACAGCCAAGAGACAGCTTGTCGTCGCTCGCGCCGATAACAGCTATCCGACGCGGATTGAAAAATACGTCGAGATTTTTTATCGACATACCGTCACCTCATCGCCACTGGAAGTAGTTTCCAGCCGAAGTGTCCTTTAGCTATATTGTTTCATATGAAACGGCTTTTGCATAGATGACAGAAATGTTTTTTTGTTTTATGCGGTCAGGATATCAGTTTCTTTAAACCTGTTTGATATGGGATCAGACTAGCTAAGCTTGAGCAGCAAACTGCGGCAGGCCTTCAGGCCGCCGCGCCTGCACCTATTTTTTCGTTTAGTTCTTCCAGCGCGCCATATACGCCTTCAAAGACCTTCACCCACTCCGCACCATTTAAATTCAGCTCGAAGCCATCAGGAAAGAATTTGACAGGTCTCTTTTTCTTACTATGGAGGCTGAAGATATCTTCCGGCTTGACAGGCGTGTCGGGGGAAAATACTATGCGAACTTTCCCTCGTGACTCCTGGATCTTAATAACCGAAAGAGATTTTGCGGCTATTTTTATGCGCATGATCTTAAGCAGGTTAATAACTTCTTCCGGAGGCTTGCCGAACCTGTCTCTCAATTCGCTCTCAAAATCGAAAACTTCCCCCTCAGACTGCAGGGATGAAATGCGCCGGTAAAAACTGAGTCTGAGAGTTACGTCTTCGATATATTCCTCGGGTATAAACGCTGCGGTTTTCAATTCGATAACAGGCTCCGGCTCTTCTTTAATCTCCATCCCCTTCAGTTCCGCCACCGCCTTTTCGAGCATCTCGATATAAAGATCAAAGCCAATCTCGTTGATATGCCCTGACTGCTCGGCCCCGAAGATCTCCCCCGCACCCCTGATCTCAAGGTCCTTAAGTGCAAGCCTGAACCCTGCGCCAAGGTAGCTCATCTCCTGCACCGCCTGGAGCCTCTTTCTTGCCTCGTCTGTCAACACCGGTTCCGGAGGCGCAAGGAAATAGGCGTATCCTTTCAGGTTGGAGCGGCCTACCCTGCCCCGCAGCTGATAAAGGTCGGCAAGGCCAATTCTGTCGGCCATGTTTATGATGATAGTATTGGCCCTCGGCACATCCAGACCTGATCCTATGATGGCTGTTGAGACCAGGACATTTATTTCGCCCAGAAAGAACCTGTGCATAACATCCTCAAGTTCCCTCTCGGGCATCTGCCCGTGAGCGATGCCTATGACGGCCTGAGGGAGCAGTTCCTGGATGCGCCGAGATATCTTAAAAATATCCCATATCCTGTTATGGACGAAAAAGACCTGCCCGGACCTCTGAAGTTCAGACGTAATCACCTCTTTAATCAGCTTGTCGCTGAAGACTGTTACGATGCTTTTTACGGAGAGTCTCTCCTCGGGGGGCGTCTCGATGACGCTTATATTTCTTATCCCGGAAAGCGCCATATGCAATGTCCTGGGTATTGGGGTTGCCGTAAGAGTCAACACATCTATATTCCTGCTCATCTCCTTTATCTTTTCCTTCTGGCCTACGCCAAACCTGTGTTCCTCGTCTACTATCAGAAGCCCCAGCCTGGCAAACTCGACCTTCTTCGAAAGAAGCCCGTGCGTGCCTATCACTATGTCGACTTCTCCTCTGGCGATTCCCCTCAGGGCCTGCTCGATCTCTTTCCTTGATTTAAACCTGCTTATATAATCAATCGTCACCGGAAAGCCGGAGAAACGCTCCCTGAAAGTCCTGTAATGCTGCTCAGCAAGGATCGTAGTGGGGACGAGGACTGCAACCTGCCTGTTGTCATATACGGCTTTAAAAGCAGCCCGCATCGCGACCTCGGTCTTTCCGTAGCCCACGTCTCCGCAAAGCAGTCTGTCCATCGGGATTTCCGTTTCCATGTCTCTCTTCAGGTCATCTATCGCCTTCATCTGATCCGGCGTTTCCTCATACGCAAAAAAACTGTCAAACTCCCGGTGCATATCAGTATCCGCACTGAAGGTAAACCCCCTGGCCACGCTTCTATCGGCATAAAGTGAGAGGAGTTTTGCAGCCATCTCATGCACCTTCTTCTTGAGGCGCTCTTTCTTCTTCTGCCATGTCTTGCCTCCAAGCCTGTCCGTCTTTGGAAGGACTCCCTCCTCGGAGCGGTATTTGGAGATCATCTGGATCGACTGTACAGGGATATACAGGCGGCCGTCTTCATACCCGATAAGCATAAGCTCAAGTTCGACATCGTCTCTTTTTTCTCTGACCACTCCAAGAAATCGCCCGATGCCATGGTCCCGGTGCACAATAAAATCTCCTGGGGTAATATCGTCAATGGAGGCAAGAAGGTTCGTCACTCTGGACTTCCTAATTGATCTGAAGGCAGGCCTTCCGCCAAATATCTCCCTTTCAGTAATAATCAAAAGCCCTTCGAGGAAGACCCCCGACGACAGCCCGCCCACGACAATCGCAATGCTTCCACTGTAATTATGGATCTCTCTGACATCTACCACAGGCGCGATCACATCACTCTCTCTGAACAAGTCCCTGAGCCTCTCGGACTGACCTGCGGAAGACGCCACTATAATCACCCTGTTGTTTCCGGAGAGACCCCGGGTCGCCTCAGGCAGATCGTTTAGCCCCTTTCTCTCATCAGGGAATATCCCCTGTCCCTTCATCGAAAGGACACCAGCATCTACCTGAGTAATCGGCAATGAATCATCTTCCGCGCCTTCTTCCGGGGAAAAGCCGCTTGTGTCAAACGAGTACCGTGAAAGGTATATTGTATCCTTAGGGAAAGACTGATCAGCGGCTGGATACAGGCAAAAAAACCTTCTCCCCTTGAACGCTCCGCTTAAGGGCCGCAAATCTTCGGGTTCTTTTGCCGGAAACAGTAGAATGCTTTCCAGATCAGCCACAGACCTCTGGGTTTCTGTATCGAATAATCTGATCTGCTCTATCTCTTCGCCGAAAAATTCGATTCTAACCGGATTCTCCGACGTCGAGGGGAAGATGTCCACAATCCATTCCCTCCTGCTATACTCTCCTTTTTCCCCGGCCATCACCGCTTTCAGGTATCCCATCTTAAGGAGCGCCTCTTCGAGACCGCTCCTCCCAGGGGTCGCCCCTTTTTTCAGCTCAAGCATATTGTCCAGGAGAGATTCGCCGTCATAAAGCGCGGACATAAGATTCGCTGAAGAGGTCACTACGGAATCCGTCTCCTTCAATTCATATAACAGCTCCGCTCTTTTGCCTGCCGCTTCCGGGCCGTCGGCATCCGGCAGAATACGCACGGCCCCCCCGCTTCCGAGCATTTCCCTGTAGAACAGGATGTCTCTCCTTAGAGTGTCGGCCCCTGCCTCATCCTGTTCTATAGCGACGAAGGGTTCGTCCTGAAGCGCCAGCAGCAGCGCGGCGGACGACCCCGTCAGATTAAAGACACGGCATGTCCCGCGAAAGGAGTGTGAAATAACTTTTTTTATGAGAGAAAGGAGTTCCAACCTTGCCGGATCCTTTAGCCTAATTTATTCATAAACTTTTCTGAAGTGTCTGAAAGGACATAGTATCTGAGCGGCTTTATTTTCCCGATATTCCAACAGTGTTCATTTAATAATAGAGAGGGAAAATTCCTCGGAGGTCGAAGACCGAGAATGAGCGAAAATACTATGTCCTTTCGTCATTATCATAGTTCGTGAATAATCGGGGTTAGAGGTTAGCTTTTATTATCTTGTCTATAATGCGTGTAGTGGAAACTCCCTTTACAAAAGGCAGACTGTATGTCTCTTTCGCGATATCGGAGCCGACGATCTCTTCCTTCTTCCAATCCCCGCCCTTGACAAGGACGTCCGGCTTTAGAGCACGTATGAGTTTATAGGGGGTCCTTTCATCGAAGACGGTCACATAGTCGACCATCTGAAGCGCACCCAGAACTTCCGCGCGGTCTCTTTCAGAATTAACGGGCCTGCCCGGTTTGATGAGGGAGACCGACCTGTCGGAATTAAGTGCAACGATAAGAACGTCGCCCAGTTTCTTGGCCTGTCTCAGATATCGCACATGCCCTTTATGAATAATATCGAAGCAGCCGTTGGTAAACACAACCTTTTTACCCTGGGCCGCCAGGCGGCTGCGGACTGCCTTGAGCTTTTTTCTGTCAAGGAGTTTTTTCATTCCCAGCTTCAAGTCCTTCAATCAGCGCCTTCGCCTTCTCAAGTATCGTCCTGTCGCCGGTGAAGCTGATCTTCTGTAATGCCGTATCGAAGGGGAACCACACGGCATCATCCACTTCGAAATCATGGTCTGACGTATTGCCGCTTTCGTATTCCATTAGATAAAAATGCACCATCTTCCTGCATTTCTTATTTTCTCCGCGTATGTAATACCAGTAAGTAATTTCTCCGATTTTGTCTATTATTCTCCCCAAGAGCCCGGATTCCTCTCTAACCTCCCGTACTGCTGTAATTTCCGGGGTCTCTCCCTTATCGACAACGCCCTTGGGAAGGCACCAGTATTTGCCGCCCCTCACCGACACAAGGACCACTTCCACAATACCCGGTGCCCTTCGGAATATCACTCCTCCGGAGGAGATCTGATGTTTCAATGAAGCCGGTTTCACTGGCTAAGGGTCCATTCCTGGGGCACCATGCACAAAACCCTTTAATGACTCAATTATATCACTTCTCAACCTGACAGGCCGCGAGTTCCGCCCCACACATCCTATCTTCACGGTTCCCTCAACAAGGATTGCGCCCTCAGCTTCTCTTACGACCCTGTGTCCAAAGAGTATCGATGCGCCGCCCATCTTTTCTATCCACGTCTCAACCGAGAAGATATCTCCATATCTGCCGGGCTCAAGGTATTTAAGATATGCGTCAGCCACAAGGAAAAAAATACCCTCATCCATGAGTTTCTTTAGAAAGATACCCCTGGATTCAAGAAGTTCGGTACGGGCCCTTTCGAAATACTTAAGGTAATTCGCGTAATAGACCACTCCCCCGCAGTCTGTATCTTCATAATAGATCTTAACTTTAAGGAGGTGTTTCATTAAGGGAGCATTTTCCCCGTCACCAGCCGAAGAATATCATTATAGAGGGCAAATACCATGAGCGCTACCAGCAGAGCAAGACCCACTTTCTGCGCCATAAGCATTACCTTCTCATTCAGGGGCTTCCGCCTTATAAATTCAATACCGAAAAACAGAAGATGGCCCCCGTCAAGAAGAGGTATCGGAAGTATGTTAAGAACCCCGAGATTGATGCTTATAATCGCCATAAACATAAAATAATTGGATGCGCCCTGAGAGGCCTGCTGCCCTGCCATCTGGAAAATCATGATAGGGCCTCCGATAGTGTCTGCCGGGATTACATGCTGTATGAGTTTCACAATAAAGACCAATGTGAGCTCTGAAAGCTCCCATGTTCTTTGAACGCTAAGGACAATAGCGCTGCCGAAGTCCTCCTGCTTCACTGCGGTCTTGCCGGAAGGAGCTATGCCGATCAGGCCGACATCATGGCTCTTGCCGAATAAATCCTTTACCGACTTCTTCTGGGGTGTCGCCGCAACAACAAAGACCTCAGTCCCCCTTCTGATCTTAAGCCGGAGCTCTTTCCCTGGACTGTTGTGGATGATGGTGGTCATGTCGTCCCACCTTTTTATTGGAGAACCGCCGATCTCTATGATCAGATCGCCCTTCATCAGTCCTATTTTCTCAGCCGGCGAGTCAGCGGTCACCTCACCGACCTCAGGCAGCAGATAAGGGACACCGCTCATGAATATAAAGAAGAAAACAACAGCAGCGAATATCAGATTAAAGAGCGGACCGGCTAATACGATCGTGAACCGCTTCCAGACAGGCTGAAAATTAAAGGCTCTCTGCTTGTCGGCCTCAGCCATATCTTCGCCCGGTTCTTCGCCCAGCATCTTCACGTATCCCCCTAAAGGTACAGCGGATATCATGTATTCTGTTTCGCCCCGGGTTTTGCCGATTACTTTCGGCCCGAATCCCAGGGAGAATTTGAGCACCTTCACTTTGAGCATCTTAGCGAAGATAAAGTGTCCCAGTTCATGAACGAATATGAGGACCCCCAGAAGGAGCAGTGCGTAAATGACCGTCATCTTTCCGCCTCCCTGACGAATTTTTCGGCACTCTCACGCGACCATCTGTCAGCTTCCATCACGTCTTCCAGCGTTGCGGCAGACCCTGCTTTATGACTATCTACGGTTCTTCTGACCACCGAAGATATGCCATCGAATCCGATCCTGCCGTTTAGAAAAGCATTGACTGCGACCTCGTTGGAAGCGTTCAAAACACATGGCATTGTGCCGCCAGTCTTAATAGCGTCATAGGCGTAAGACAAACATGGAAATGTCTCATGGTCCGGTCTCATGAAGGTCAGACTTCCGATGATATCCAGTTCCAGGGGAGCTATCGCATCTCCTATCCTTTCCGGATAGGAAAGTGCGTAGGATATAGGCCCCCTCATGTCAGGCGTGGACATCTGAGCCAGACAACTCCTGTCTATGAACTCCACCATGGAATGTATAATACTCTGCGGATGTATGAGGACACTGACTTTTTCCGGCGGCATGTCAAAAAGCCGGCAGGCCTCGATAACCTCGAGCCCCTTATTCATAAGCGTGGCGGAGTCAATTGAAATCTTCTTACCCATGCTCCAGTTTGGATGTTTCAGGGCATCATCGGTCGTAATATTCTTAAGGTCCTTCCTCCCCTTTCCCACGAAAGGCCCGCCGGAGGCGGTGAGTATGATCCTCCTGACATCCGCCATCCTGCGCCCCTCTATGCATTGAAAGACCGCGCTATGCTCACTGTCAACCGGTATGATCTTTACATTCCTTTTCCTGGCCTCTGACATCACAATCTCTCCGGCCATGACGAGTGTTTCCTTATTGGCCAAGCCAATTGTCTTTCCGGCCCTGATAGCCGCCATAGTCGGCATCAGCCCGGCCGAGCCGACAATCGAAGATATCACAAAATCAGACTGGTCATAAGAGGCGACGCTGTTTATTCCCTCCTCACCTGTCAGAACCATCACACCATTAACCCTTTTACTCAGGGTCCGGGCGGTCTGCTCATCCGCGACAGCGACTACCTCAGGCGAAAATTCCCTTATCTGTTTCTCCAAAATATCAATGTTCCACCCGGCCGCAAGCGCAACGACCCTGAAGTCCTGTCTGTTGTTTGCCACAACATCGAGCGTACTGCGGCCTATGGAACCGGTAGAACCCAATATGGTCAATCTTTTCATTTCATTAATTATACTAAATAGTGCCTGTTTATTAAGTGGTTTTTCATGTCTGTCATTCCCGAAGTCAGTAATCGGGAATCCAGTCTTTCCATTATCTTCTGGATCCCCGGGTCAAGCCCGAGGATGACAGATATGACTTTATGGTCGGACTCCAAATATCTCCCTTTCTGTTTCTCTTTGTGCTACAGCGGCTAGTTGATCAGCCCCAGGCCTGTACAGAGCCAATAAAAGACCGGCCCGGCAAACGTTACGCTATCGAGTTTGTCGAGGATGCCGCCGTGCCCAGGCAAGAGCCTGCCGGAGTCCTTCACTCCCGAGTCGCGCTTAAACATTGATTCGACAAGATCCCCTATGATGCTTGTAGCTCCGGTCAAAGTGCCAAGAATCAGTGCATGATATGGCGAAATATGTCTCATCAGGACAAGCCTGACCAAAAGAGCGCCTGCGCCGCCCCCCATTACCGAACCGACGGCCCCTGCGACTGTCTTGTTCGGACTGATTTCAGGATAAAGTTTTCTCTTTCCAAAACCTTTTCCCATGTAATAGGCTGAACTGTCAGACACCCAGACAGATACATAAAGCAGGATTATCCACAGAGGCCCTGCCTTCGCCAGATTTAGCTGGAAGCTGAGAAGACCGGGGATATAAATAAGCCCCAGCGCGACGGCCGCCACTTCGGAAAGAGAATGGGCGGGATCCCGCTTCATAAAAAGTCTCAACCCCATTATGATCATGGCGCAGAGAAGCAGCGTCTCTGCAAAATAATATCTCGCCGAAAAAAAGACCACAAGCATCGCAGCACCGCAGATCACGCCGGCGTAACTGAGCGCGGGCCGCAAACGCAGCATAGCGTAAAATTCAGTCAGCGCCATCGAGGAAACCAGTATAAGAAGAAAAAGCAGATACTCCACAGGCAGATACATAATATAGAGATAAAGAAAGGGGACTAAAATAAAGGCAACGACCAGCCTTTTACGATGCATTCGACCTCACGGAAATTGCCCCGAATCGGCGCTCCCTACCCTGAAAATCCTGTATTGCAAGCAGCATCTCGGACCTGTCAAAATCAGGCCAGAGCGTGTCGGTAAAATAAAGCTCAGCGTATGCGCTTTGCCAGAGAAGAAAATTGGAAAGCCTTCTTTCTCCGCTCGTCCTGATGATAAGGTCCGGAGACGGCAGATCTGCAGTGTCAAGATAAAGGGAAAAGGCATCTTCCGTAAGCCCCTCCAGATCGGAGCCGGAGTCAACGGCCCTCTTCAGGGCCCTCAATATTTCGCTCCGGCCGCTATAACTCAGAGCTGTTACAAGGGTCATTCCCTTGTTCGAAGCAGTTTTCTCTTCGGTCTCGCGAACGAGAGCCTGTATATTTTCAGGCAGGCGCCATGTCTCGCCGATCACCTTGAAGACGATATCACGGTCCACCAGCACGGACAGCTCTTTTCTGAGATAGATTTCCAGCAGCCTCATCAGCACCGACACCTCTGAGGGCGGTCGCTGCCAGTTCTCAGTGGAAAAGGTGTAGAGGGTCAGACACTTTATGCCTACCTCGGCCGAAAACTCTATGATCTCCTTGGCGCGTTCAGCACCCGCCCTGTGACCCTCCACCCTCGGCAGACCTCTCAACTGCGCCCACCTTCCGTTTCCGTCCATGATAACCCCTACATGAGTCGGCACATTCCCCGACAGAATCACTTGGCCCTACCTCCCCTTTATGGAATATATATATAATACAACGCCGAGAGGATTTTCGCCTTTTAAGATGTTTTCGAACTTCACACCCAGAAAAGGACTTGCAAGGACCATGAGCTGGTCTCCGGCAAGCGCATAGTCCTGTATACTGCCGCTAACGCTATCCACAAGAACACCTTCTTCCATCGAAAAACCGCTCCACCAGTAATTCCTGATTTCGGACTTCTTATAACCAATCCCTTTCGCCATTTGGGCCAGCGGGACCCTTCTTATGGCAAGGACTTCACCCCTTAGCTGAAGCAGCCTGTCCTTCACGGACCATGTGACGGCAGGAGCGTAAACCGTCGGGGCCTGCTTCTTAAACGTAGAAATAAAACCGCCGTTTGATGACCCGCTTCTCCAAATTCTGGTACCCTTCTCGTCATAGAGGTTCAGGTACCCGTCATCGTCATAGGCCAGAAAAGCTTTTTCCTTTGCACCGCCTGAGACAGGAACGAAGTCGTATATATTAACACCCTTAGGCGTCTTTAAACCGTCTCCCTTAGTCAATTTTCCGCCGTCCCACCTTACAGTAAAGATATCCCCCGAGTAGCCGTCCGAAAATTGCTGTCCGATAAGATCGTCTCCCAGCCTTCGGAGAAAATAATTTCCTTCCCATAATTTCCTGAAGTCTCCGTCTTCAAACCCGTAGATGGACGACACGACTTCACCATTTCTCATCGAGGTCAGTATAATCTCGTCCTTTTTGTCATTATTAACATCCATTGTGTCGATCCAGAGGTGGTCGTCTTGTCCCGAGCCCTTCACACGGCCCATCTCTTTAAGGTCGACTCCAGGCAGGTATATCATTAGATCTCTGCCTGTGCTGAGTATGACCTCCTTTTTGCCGTCGCCATACAAATCTCCCACGGCTATAAACCTTGCTCCGTAGGAAAGATCAAACCTCATCATCGCCCCGGCTGTCTGCGGCGCAAAAAATTCTTCTCCGAATTTCAGATCCTTTACATAAGCTGCGTCCACTGCAGTTTCGCTGTCGTAAAATTTTACCCCGTCAGCAACCCAGAAGAGCCTGACCCTCATTACAACGGACTTCTCCTCCTCTTTTCCAGTAACCAGCACCGCCACCTCCGCACCGGCCTTCTTTGCCTCGGCCAGAACAGTCGCCTCGTCTTCGGTGTCGATGGCCGTATCTATCATCTCCACCCTGCCGGTAGCCTTAAGTTTCCTGTAAAAATCATCCGCGAGGTACCAGTCGATGGTCCTTGCCTGACAGAAAAAAAACCTAATTTTAGTCTCGGACAATCTTACCCGGTCGCCCTCTTTCGCTTCGCCCTCCACTATGCTGCCGGATGAGGAGTCGGCCTGCACGTCTTTAATCTCAATCTTTCCCACCGTTGATTCTACGTTTCCCAGAAGCTCCCGCGTCACAGGATGCACGAAGGGAGCCCCTTCTCTTAATATCCTCAGCCGCATACCTGGTTTAACACCCTCTTTTTCTCCGATGGAAACAAAGACCTTGCCTCCTTCAAGTCGAACAATCCTGCCGGTCTGCGGCTTGAAATAGGCCATGGTATCATCTTTAAGTTTCGTAACAGGGTCCTGTCCGGCGCCCGACGCCGGCACGGCAATAAACAGCATAGACATCAGGAAAAACAGGATGCTCTTCATTTGCCGCCCTGTTCGAAGTTCACGGTAAGCCACATTTTTTTCCTCCCCTGTAAATCTATATTTCTCACGAAGAGAAGGCACGTCCCCTGGTAAAGCCTCTCCACTCCCTCTTCCGACAAAGAAACCGTCTCCACCGGGTAGTGCCAGAGGGATACGCCCTCGTTGAACTTAAAATTAATGCCAAGGTTCAGGTGTTTATCCCTTAAACTGAAATATCTGACGCCTTCGTGCTGAGCAGTGCTCCTGACAGTCAGCGTTTTTGCCCCGCGTTTAATCAGTGCATGAGGGGAACCAAGCAGCGACACATTCATTTCTACCGCGAATAAGCCAGTGTAGGCGCCGGTGAGCTCATAATCCACCCGGATGCCGGCCGGCCCGTCCGGCCTTATAGTCTTTTCTATTCTAAGTCCGCGCTCTCCGGCAATACCTTCCCTGGCAAAAGAAACAGAAAACTCGTCGCCCTTCAGGCCGGATCGCATCTCATACACTCCGCCGACAAAGTCACCCAGTTCTTTATGGGAGGAGCGCGCCATCTCCTGGACAGTTGTCCCTACCGGGAAGAAGCGGTCTAACAGCGAAGTCCTGCGGTAAGAATCATAGACAAGGTGCTCGGATAAACCCTCCTCCTTCACGGTCAGTACGTCATGGATCGTTCTGGTTTCGCCGTGACCGGAATATACGGCGCAGGCGAGCTTCGCATGATACGCCTCAGGCCGGCGAGAAAGGCTATCCAGAATATTTACCGCATGCCTGCTAAGAGAAAGTTCAGATATGCTGCCTCCTTTTTCGGTAGCCGCCAGGGTATAGTTTTTTGTATTCACCAATACGTCATCAAACCCATCGCTGTCAAAGTCATCCCTTAGAACGGTTGTTCGGGTCTTAAGAATGTTAGCGGCGAATGATTCTGCCCGGATGAGGTGCCGGTAAAGCGCAGATCTTAAGTGAGGCAAATAAAGGCCGCCAAAGATGCCATGCCAGTATGCGTCGTTGCACTGTCCCTTCCACAGCTCTGTCATGGCATTGCGCCCTTTTTTTGCGTCCTTCTTTGCGGCGGCATGAACCTTCCGGCTGATCATAAACATCCTTTTGTGGATATGGTTCGACTCCGGGTATTTCACCATAAAAGACCGCCAGAACCCTCCCCTGAGAAGCAGCTTCGCCTTTTCGCCCTCAATTTTTTGCAGCTCCTCAAGCGTCCGCTCACATTGAAGACCCTCATTTGGGGGCAGCGCCCATACCCCCATCTCCCTGTAAGAAGCAGTCGGCAGATACGTCCTGCCCAGCGGCCGGAATTCCGATCTATACTCACTGAATGTGGTCGTCTTTATCCAATCGGAATTCCTCTCGATCTCTGAGAAGAAGCTATCCAGCCACCCGTTTTCATAAACGTGCTTGTAGGTATTAGGCCAGACACCGAACTTCTCTCCGTCATCGGCCATCGTCAGAAGCGGATTCCCCCCGCGCATGTGCACGTCTTTGAAATATAGGATTATCTCATCCACCGTCTTGAAAGGGATCATGTATCTCAATCTCTCGCTGCCGGGAAAAACGCACAGCTTACTTCCCTGGTCCTCAGTAAGGTAATAGCCGAAAAGATCGGTCTCCTCTAGTCCTGTTAGTTTAAAATGATAATCGTCGATAGGGACATAATCGATGCCGGCCCTTGCGATGGACCCCGGCATCTGGGGCTCCCATACTCGTTCGGCAAGCCACATCCCCTTCGGGTTCTGTCCAAAGCTCTTCCTGATGCGTTTAGACATTTCGCTTATCTGAAGCACCCTGTCCTTCTCCGGCAGCACAGGCAAAATTGGTTCGTAAATTCCTCCGGAGAGAAGTTCGGCCCTGCCTGTTTCCGCAAGGCTCTTAAGAATGTCAAATGCCTCCGGATGTTTTTCCTGAATCCAAAACAGCAGGTTGCCTGAATAATGAAGGACAACCTTCAGCTGCGGGTGATCGAGGAGCGTCTCCAGAAACGGCAGGTATGCCTTCCCGTAGCACTCCTCAAGGACATGCTCAAAATTTCCCACTGGCTGGTGGTTATGAAATGCAAGGATAAGATGAAGTTTCGACATTATTTATCCGCAAAAAAACAGTACAAATACTTTAAACCTCAACAAAAA
>JBAIXS010000182.1:0-12121 GCA_037916395.1 Candidatus Sulfobium mesophilum | reverse complement strand
GTAACTTCATAGCCCCTTTTTTTTAAGGCTTCCACGAGATAGCTGCCGATAAAGCCTGCAGCTCCTGTAACCAGGGCTTTCATAAAGTTACTTATTGTTATGGAAAGTGCCGGCAATAGTCAAGAGGGAATAAGAAACAGAATGAGAGTGAGGGACATGCTGCACGGCAATAGTGTAAGACAGTAAAGTCACGAACAATTCTTTACGACAGCCACCAACTCATCCAGCTTAAAGGGTTTCTTAAGGACATGCACCCCATTGCTTTTCAACTCGTCCTCGAGTTCCGCCGTAACAAACGCGGAACATACGACAATTTTTGTATTCCTTGACGAACCGGCCACTTTTTTTACAACTTCCATGCCGCTTCCCTTAGGCATCCGCAGATCGATAAAAAGCAGGTCTATGTCCTGGGAAGCCAGTCTTTCAAATGCATCTGCCACGTTGGATACAGAAATAACTTCATGGCCGCTCTTGCGGAGCGCCCTCTCCATAAACCAGCGGACCAGTTGTTCGTCATCTACGACCAGGATTTTCATCGCAACCCCCAAGGCACAAATTACTGACACCCAACATTCCTGTTCTGATGTCCCTGCTGCCTTTACGCATCATATTCGATACAGCAATCCCGAAACCTACCCCCCTTGCTCTTCACAGTGTATTTTTTCTTACTGAGACCCGTAACTGTGCAGGCCCGAAAGCAGAAGATTCACACCCAGATAGGTGAAGATAACCGCAACAAACCCCAATACAGCAACCATCGCAACCTTTTTCCCCTTCCATCCTCTCATCAGGCGGCTGTGCAGATAAAATGCATAGAAGAACCAGGTGATAAGTGACCACGTTTCTTTGGGGTCCCAGGTCCAATATTTCCCCCAGGCCTGGTCGGCCCAGATTGCCCCGAATATGAGCCCTCCAAGGGTAAAAATAGGGAATCCCATGGCGATGCTTTTATATGTAATTTCATCGAGGGTCTCGGCGGATATATTCAGGCTGGTGATGATCTTCTTAAGCGCGCCTCCAAACCTCCAGATTACGAAGATAAACGCCGCCGCAACAGCAAAACTCAGAAGTGCTATTGCTGAGGAACTGCTGCGAAACGACGCCTTAAAGAGAAAGCTTTTTATCAGTTCCTCCTGACTTCTCACCGAAACCTTATATGTCAGATAATCCAGACCCATAGCGCAGAGCACTATAACGAAGATGGCGAGCATGACGGTCCAGAAAAGATAAGCCGGCTCGTTCCTCTTGTCGGTCTTTACTATCAGATACATGAGGCCTGTGCTGAAGGAAACAGCAAACATCGAATAAGAGATAAAACTCATCATGACATGGGCCAAAAGCCAGTTGCTCTGCAATGCAGGGACCAGGGGCTGAATGTCCTTCGACATACCGGATATGTCTATGAACGCCAAAACCAGTCCCGCAACCGGCGTAATGAAAGCGCCGAACGAGCGGTTTTTGTATCTGAACTCTATAACGAGATAGGCCAGTATCAGGCACCAGACAAAGAACACAAGCGATTCATAGAGGTTCGTAAGGGGGACAGCCCGCAGCCACCCCATCTGGCCGATATCATGAAAGTCTTTCCACCTGAGCAGTATGGCAAGCGTTTGAGAGACAAATCCCCCCACAGTCACTGTTGTTGCCACCACCCCTACCGAAGCCTTTCTAAACGCGAGATATCCTATGTACAAAACCATAGCAAGAATATATGCGATGGTCGATAACCCGAAAAATACCGAACTTGCCGAACCGCTCATCTATATTTCCCCCTTTGTGGCCTTCGCAAGAAGGTCCGCCAGCTTTTCTATGTCCCTTTCAAAAGCAGCCCTGTTTCTGTTGGCAGAGGCGCCGATCAAAATTTTCGCACCTCCCTTTTCCTCGGCTACGTTGACCCAGAGTCTCTTATGGCTCATAAAGAATGTTATAAAAAGTCCGGCAGCCATAACAATGCAGCCAAGATATACTATCAGCACTCCCGGGTCTTTTCTTACCTGTAACCCTGTATATTCTACACCCCAATAATCAAGGAACTCCACGCTGCTTCCATCCGGCAGGCGCCAGGTCTGAGGATATCTTTTGAGTATCCATCCTGAATAGGGTTTGCCGCCCACGCTGGTAAGTTCAATATATGCAGCCGGATTCTTGAGATTTGCGTCATAGGTAAACGGTCTTCCTGACTGATCAAAGGAAAGGGCAGGGCTAAAATTCGTTACCCGTCCCTCCGCTGACGAGCCGGGCATCACGAAGGTCCCGCCTATGTTGGTATTGATCTGCGTGCTTTTTCCGTCACTTGACACCAGACGAAGCACCAGTATTCCGCTATTCATATTCTCTCTTACGGGACCAAAGCTCGCCTGGTAGAAGGTAATGCCCTTATAAGTAAGAGGATCATTCACCGATATGACCTTTTTCACAACCTCTTTCCCGCCATCAAGCACCGTAAGCCAACTCCTGTATGCCTTGGGCATGTCGCTTTCGCCATAATATTCCACATCAAAATTATCACAGCGGACCTCAAATCCAAGCGGCACTTCGGTGCCCCTGTCTTTGTACGCCACCGACGAAGTCTGCCCTTCAGGCAGGTTCAGCGATGCGTTGAAGCCGAACTTCAGGCCTATGATCGCACCTGCCAGGATTACCAGTATGCTCAGATGTGTGATATAAACGCCGAGTCTCGTAAAATTTCCTTTTTCCGCGTAAAACTGAAAGCCGTTTTCTGAAACAGATTCCGCCGGCTTAAACCCGATCCTGCCAATCGAAGATGACACATCGGCCTTGATGCCTGAGGGCTTGCCTTTTACAGAAACACTCCTTCTTATCGACATCTTTTCCAGGTGCTCCTGCGGCAGCGGCCGGACAGCTTCCCTGACGAGTTTCCATATCCTTGGCAGCCTGTCGAGCGAACAGATAATCAGGTTTGCGGCAAAGAGGAGCAGAAATGCGACAAACCACCAGGAATGATACATATTCATAAACCCGAGGCTGTCCAAAACACCATATATACTGTGGGCAGTCTCATGACCTACACCGAACATCTTTATAAGAACCTGAATGTTCTTTTCGGGCTCGGCATTCTGTTCGAGGACCGTCCCTACCATAGAAGTTGCCGCTATGAGAGAAAAAATTACAACCGCAAACTTGACAGATGCAAAAAGATCCCACAGGAGGTCTATAATCGACTTGTTTTTTCCCTTTTCCATTAAACTACTCCCCTCAGCATAATTCGTTTATTTTAATACATCTTTTTTTGATAAAACAAGGCAACCGTGTTACCCGAAATCCCCCATTAATTAGGGATGCATTCAAAAGCGTGCGGACTGCACAACCGGTGGAACAAAAGCAGCTGACATCGGAGCTAAGCAAGGACCTTGGGTTTATCCCTTCTTGCGTTGACGATGCAGAGGAATCCAAATGGGACATTATAAGGGTTCCTAAGCTGATGAATTATATCAGGCGAGATATAAAGGGTGTCCATATACCTCATCTTCCTTCTTGTCTTGCCGGTTCTGACTATCCCTTCACCCTTAACACATATGACCACGTGCTCATGTCTGTGTCTTTCCAGGCTGCTCGAACCGCCCGGCGCAATTTCAAAATATCTGACATGAAACTTTGCGGATTCTCCGCGGCCGCCGATTAGCACTCGTCTGATTACATCGCACCACCCGCCGGCGCCGGTCATCTTATATGGCTCATCCGCAACCCCCTGCCACGTCATATCGCCTTTATGCCGGTAAAGAGCAGATCTATTGGACTCTTTGCCGGATATTTTTTTTGCACTTCCTATTTCACAAAATGACGTTCGCCCTAAAGATTTTATTTTCATGGATATGCCTCCTGAGCATCCGCTGCTTAATCAAACACTATCATGGCCTTCAACGATTCACCGGGCACAGAAGTCAGCCTGAACGCCTCTTCTGTCTTCTCCACAGGAAACCTGTGTGTAACGACTTTTGCTGCCGATACAACCCCTTTCTGTATTATTTCACAGGCAGCAGCAGTGTCGGAAGGGCCGCAGGAGTAGCTGGTTATGATACTAATATCATTGAAATAGAGTATGTTTGGATCAATAAGCAGCGTTTCACCAGGTTTTGCAGGCGTAAAAAATAGCGCCTGCCCCCCAGGGCTGACGCATCTCAACCCCTGCGTCATGGCATCGGCGCTGTTTGGACCAACCACAACGAGTTCGGCCATCTCCCCCTTTGTAACCTGTCCGAGCCCCTCGAAAAGGTCGACCTCAGAAACATCAATTACATCGTCGGCCCCGAACTCACGCGCTTTGTCCAGCCTGTATTTGACCATGTCTGCGCCGACTATCCTGCCAGCCCCCAGGTGTCTGGCTGCCAGTATTATTATTATGCCCATAACGCCAAGTCCGATGACTAACACAGTGTCACCCCGCCGGATGAGCGCCCGTTTGAGGCCCTTAATAACGCAGGCGACAGGTTCGATCAGTGCCGCATCTTCATAACCCATATTCTCAGGAATAAGTATCGTATCGCCCTCCAGATTTATCTGGGGAACGAGAATATATTCCGAGACGCCGCCAGGGATGATGCGCGAGTTTTTCCATGTGTTACAATGCACGTAGTCGCCGCGTCTGCAGAATCTGCATGAAAAGCAAGGGGCGTGATGATGTGTAAAGACCCTCTCGCCCCTCTTAAAGGAGCGCACCTCACTGCCGGTTTCGACTATCTCGCCGGCCGGTTCATGACCCAAAACCAGAGGGGCCTTTTTTTCTATATACCAGGGCATTACGTCACCGGAACAAATTCCGCAAGCCTTTGTCTTTACGAGGGCCTCATGCGGTCCAACCTCCGGCACAGGGACGTCTTCAATTCGTATATCGTTGAAGCTGTATAATTTTGCGACCCGCATACCAACTATTGTAGCATTTCAGTTCGCAGTTATTTGAGTGTTGGCGGGCACCGGGCGGCGTGTTCAGCGCCGTTGCAGACCGTGCAGTCTCCTTACCTATTACGGAACTTGGACTATTATCTGGTTGCCGGCAAGGGCGTTATTCGTCTCGTCAGACTCCTTGACGGCATTGCTGTTATGATAAAATAGCGTCAGAACCAGCCATGACTTATCTGTGCGTCGCAATATGATACATATCGGCACCTGTTCCTGGACTGAGAAGACCCTTATTAAGAGCGGGGAATTTTATCCGAAAGAAGCAAAATCCGCTGAGGACCGTCTCAAATTTTATGCCGAAAATTTCGATACAGTTGAGGTAGATTCATCCTACTACGCGATCCCTGACGCAAGAAATTCGACAGCATGGGCGGAAAGGACGCCGAAGGATTTCATATTCCATATCAAAGTTTTTGGAGCGCTCACAGGCCACGGAGTGGACCCCAGGACACTTCCTGCAGAGGTCGTAAGGGCGCTTCCCACCAAAGACCGGGACAAGAAATACATATATATCACGGACCCGAATTTGCTGAAGGTTATCGGCGAAAGATTCAAGGAATCCCTCGCGCCCCTTGCAATGTCCGGAAAACTGGGCTTAGTCGTCTTCCAGTTTCCCCCGTGGCTTCATTACAAAGAGGAAAACCTCGACTACATTCTCACTTGCGTTACTGTTACTGAAGGCCTGCAGGCAGCAGTTGAGTTCAGACACGGCAGCTGGCTCTCTAACCACAACAGAGAGAAGGTAATGGGTTTCCTCATAGGACACGGCTTAACCTATGTGGCTGCCGATGAGCCCCAGTTCGGAAATCTTGCTACAGTGCCGTTTTATCCGGCGGCCACAGCCGACACCGTCTACTTCAGATTTCACGGCAGGAACAAGGAAAACTGGCTCAAGAAAAGGATCGATACATCGCTTCGTTACGACTACTTATATACAGAAGAGGAAATCCGGGAATTTGTTCCTCACATACTTGATGCAGATAAGAAGGGGAAGATCGTCTTTGCCATGTTCAACAATTGCCACGGAGCCGCAGCCATGAAAAACGCCCGAAGGTTACAGGAGATCGTAATATCTGAAAATAAAAGAGCTTAGGGTTCCCCGCTTTATTATGGAATCAGGGCATACTTGATTCCGTCGCCCTTTGCGAGCTTTGCAAACACATCCTTGATATCTTTAAGCGGAAATGTCCCTGATATTAATTTTCGCACATCCACTTTCCTGTCTCTAAGAAAGCCAAACGCCTTTGCCACGTCTTTCGGGGTAAAATGAAAGGTGCCCGCCAGCTTTATCTCGTCATAGTGCAGCCTTTCCGCCTTAAATCTGACAACCGCCCCGCTTTTGCACCCTCCGAAGAGCACTATGGTCCCGCCCTTTCGCGCATATTCAACCGACGCCTCCCATATATCAGGCTGGCCGGTACATTCGAAGATGTAGTCTGCGCCGATGCCTTCTGTGAAGTCCCGAATAGACTTAACCGTTTGGGACGGGTCAAAAACAAGATCAGCCCCAAGTTTTTTTGCGACCTTCAGCCTCTGCTCCTCCAGGCCGGTTATCATAACTTTGGCTCCCTTTGATTTGGCAAGAATCAGATGAAGAAGGCCTATAGGCCCAGCTCCAATTATGAAAACCGTATCATTTTTCTTTATTCCCAGCGGCTCCATGCCATGGACTACGCAGGCAAGGGGCTCCAGAAACGCGGCTTCGCTGAAACTTAGCGTCTTTGGCTTCTTAAAAACATTCTGCCTTACTACGTGTCTGGGAAGAAGGAGATATTCAGAATAAGCACCGAGCACTTTCGTTGACATCAGATTTTCGCAAAGATTAAAAATTCCCTTCTTGCAGTAAGAGCAACTGAGGCACGGTGCGCTATGCACAGCCATAATATGGTCGCCTACCTTGAACTTCCCGGTGCCTTTCCCCTTTTCAACAACAATGCCTGAGAATTCGTGCCCGAAAGGGCCGGGCATGGGAATAAGCGAATGGCCTCTTATGAAGGCTTTCAGGTCAGTGCCGCAGGTGAGGGATGATTTCACCTCTATTAGCAGTTCTCCATCACCCGGCTCAGGGATAGCCGTTTCCTGAAGTGCTATTTCACCGGGTTTAGCTAGGATAGCCGCCAGCAACGATCAGAACTCTATCTTTCCGCCGATGATCTGGCCGGTAAGAGCAGCGACAACAAAAATTGGCACATACTGGAAGCCAAGGTGGGAGGAAACCCTGGCAAAAAAGATTAGTGGAATTGGCAGATGGATACACAGAAACCAGTTAAGTGAAAATTTCCTTGTACGGGTTCTGAGATGGCCAAACAACAAATTAATTACCACTGTCAGGGAAAAAAGGCCTGCAATAACTGCTATTTTTGATGTAACGTCCACTTTTAACAAAATAGCGCAAATAAGCGGCATAAGTCAAGGGAGCGGTTGGGATAATTCTGATTTCCGGCTATTTTCAATGCTCCTCAGGTTCGGACGCCAGGGCCTCTTCGCCCTTGATAAGCTCCCGATGGTCATAGCTTCGGAAAACAATCTTCCCTTGATCAAACTTAAAATTGAAGGCTTTTTTTGCCCAGGAATGCCTATTTTTGCTTCTTTTGGGCATAAAGCGAAGATCACCGGTTTTGAAATTTCACGATATGCGTAATAATCTTGAATTAGACGTAGTGAAGTGGTGGAAAGGGGGTGTTGAAGATGAAAGGGACCAAAGAGCTTGTAAAATCTGAGCCTTCAAGATTGCTTTCTCCGATAGAAGATATGGAAAGATGGTTTGAGGAAATGTGGAGAAGGCCGTTTTCAGCTTTCAGTGCGCCTTTTTGGCCTGCAAAAAGGACTCTGGAGGCTGAGGAGTTTTTGCCGTCTTTGGATATGTACGACACCGAGCACGAACTGATCGTGAAGTGCGATCTGCCTGGCTTAAAAAAGAAGGATATTGAGCTGAACATCACCCATAACTACCTGACGATCTCCGGAGAAAGGGGTAAAGAGGAAAAGGTAGAAAAAGCCAATTATTACAGGTATGAAAGGTCATATGGCAAGTTCTCAAGGAGCTTCGAACTGCCTGAAGGACTTGACATTGAGAAGGCCAAGGCGCACTTTGAAGACGGTGTGCTTGAAGTGAAGATACCTAAATCCGAAGAGGCAGAGAAGATGAGCAAAAAGATTGCTATCGAATAACCGCCTGGCTCCCCGGGAAGTTTCGTCTCGGGGATTTTTTTTGCCCGGTGAAATGAAATAGGCTATTGACACTTTTGATCTTCGCCGGTAGCATGGGTGTATGAAGGTACCTGTCAAGGTCGTTTATAGAAATTTATTACCTCAGTATAAAGAAGGTATACAGGACGAAGTTCGGCTCCTTTCCGGAAAGCTCGACAAGTTCCATCCGGATATCATAAGCTGTCGAATAGTAGTGGAGATGCCTCATAAACACCATCATGAAGGCAATCTCTTCCGGGCTACTATAACGCTGAATGTGCCTGATAAACAGATTGTAGTGAGCCGGGAGCACCCGCTCAGCCAAATTCATGAAAACATATATGTAGCTGTCCGCCACGCCTTCGAAGATGCTATACGACAGCTGGAGGAATACGACCTCGTTAAATCCCGTGACGTGAAAGACCATGACCTTATTCCTCATGGAATCGTCTCCAGGCTTTTCGCCAGGCAAGGCTATGGGTTTATAGAGAGTTCAGACGGAAGGGAAATTTATTTTCATAAAAACAGCGTTCTTGACGGATTCAGCAAACTGAAACGGGGGGTCGGCGTCCGTTTCGAGGAAGAGGAAGGGGAAAAAGGGCCCCAGGCGAGCACTGTCAAGATCCTGAGGAAGACACCCACCTACCACAGACGGCACTGACAACGACGCTTAATCCAGACTGCTTACAAACTCCTTTTTGCCCATTGCAAATATGAAGAAGGAAGGGACTGACTTTTAGCGATTTCAATTTCTCTGACTTTCGAGAAATTGCCTCGTAGTTAAGCGAGAATGACGAAAAGATGGTCTCCTTCTTCGAATAACATTATGGTCTGTCTTTACCCTGACTCCCCCGTGTATTTCACGGTTACCCTGCGTTTGAATCAGAAGTCCGGGAACATCTTAAGATAAAAAAAACTGCCGTCCCCGGTTAGTTTGCGAGCAGAAAGAATACCGCCCTCTATATATTGCAGTTCAAAATCCTTAAAGCCTCTCGAAACCAGGCCCTTTGCATCGGCAGGGCAGCCATGTTCACATCCGGCTATCCCCTTGACCATCGCGGGGATAAGACCCCTTATGTCAGCTCCCGACACAGCAATTCCCCTTGAAGAGGCGAATTGGTCAATCTTGCCGACTAAAGCGTCGAGGTCAAGGCGAAAAGGATCCGTGATCTCTATTGACAGCGAATCTTTATCTATGACTACATCTAAAATCATGAAATGGGCCTCCCGCTGTTACGCACGCTGTAACAATTTATCAGAAAATTACATTTTATGTCCACTTGCCCTTCAAGCCCATAAGTCTCTTTTGCTTAAGACCTCCTTCGCTTTCTCTGTGATATAATTTCTTAAGGCCGCCCCGATGGAGACTATCGAAAAACTGAAAATCCTCTCCCAAGATTCTCAATATGATCTGGCCTGTGCTTGCGGCACAAATAAATATGATCACCGCAAAAGAGGACTTGACGGCAAATGGCTGTATCCGGTTTCGCTGCCGCAGGGCGGATATTCGGTCCTTCTCAAGACCCTTCTTTCAAACGCTTGCGCAAACGACTGCAAGTACTGTCCGCTCCGCTCTGAATCTAACGTGCGGCGCTGTACGCTCACGCCGGAAGAGGTGGCAAACATATTCATGTCATATTACCGAAGAAGAAAAGTCTTCGGCCTTTTCCTCAGCTCCGCTGTAATCGGCAATCCCGACTATACGATGGACAAGATCAATTCCGTAGCACGTCTTCTAAGAGAAAAACATGAATACAGGGGATATATCCACCTTAAGATAATCCCCGGTTCCTCTGACGCGGCGATCGAGCAGGCCTTTTCGCTGGCAACCGCTGTATCGCTCAACATCGAAACCCCCGGAAACAGGCACTGCGAAACCCTCTCCCCCAGGAAGGATTATGAGCGCGATATTATCAGGCCACTTAAACTGATGGCAAAGCTCACAGGGGAAGGCATGAGATTTTCAAAGAGAAAATGCACAACCCAGTTCATCGTCGGCGCCTCGGATGAGACAGACTCTGAAATAATCCGATATTTATTCCGAATATATGATCGCCTGAATTTCAATCGGGTCTATTTTTCCGCGTATCAAAAAGGGCTCGGCAGCCCTGACATACCGGGTGAAAAGCGTCAACTTAGCATCCCGGACGGACATTTCCTCAGAGAGCATCGTTTATACCAGGCCGATTTCCTGCTAAGGAGGTATGGATTCAGGGAATACGACTTTCTCCTTGACAGAAGCGGTAACCTGAGACTGGATAAGGACCCTAAACAGGTCTGGGCCGACAGCCATCCCGGCTTTTATCCGGTAAGGTTAAACACCTCCGACAGGGGAACTCTTCTAAAGGTACCGGGCATAGGACCGGAAACCGTAAGGCGTATTCTAACGGCAAGAAGAGAGGCAAGGATTAAAAGTATCGAGGCGCTGGGGGTTCGAGGAAAGAGGGCGGCCACAATCAGGAAATATGTGATCTTTGAATAGCCGGTCTCTGCGTCTCATTCGTATTTTCTAAGGTCTCCTTCCGAAAGACCGAAATAATGGCCTACCTCATGTACTAGGGTCTTTTGGATTTGCACGATAAGTTCTTTTTCGGACGAGCTTATTTGCTCAATATTTTTTTGGAATAGGGTAATTTTATCCGGCAAGGGATAGGGGATGTCGAAAAACCCTCCCTTATGAGGATAAGGCACACCGCTGAAAAGCCCCAGCAGTAAGCCCCCTCCCCCGCTAAAACGTTTCATATCTTCTGGTCCTGGATAGTCCTCAACGATGATCGTTATATTACTGAAATACCTGGTGTACTCTTCCGGAAGCGTATCAACAGCCTTTTCCACCAGCTCTTCGAAGCGTTCTCTGCTAGTTCTGTATGCCATGAATCTATGTTGATTCGGATTGGATCGAATTTCTCAGATGTGTGAGTTCTTCGATCAGAGGTAGCTGGCCCTTATTGATCTTCTCCTTCGCTTCTTCCAGTGCGAACCAGGCAGCGAGATCGACTTCAGGAAATTCGCACTGTCTGCCGGATTTAGGCGGCCACTCCATCTGAAATGTGTTGCTTCTGATTGCCTCGGGATCACAGTCGCCCTCAACAGCCCATGCCTTCACCGTTTTGCCGCTCTTCAGTTTTACCGGTGAAAGAGGAATGAAGCGCCCAGAGACCGGGAACCCTGTTTCTTCTTCGAACTCGCGCTGAGCAGCAGAGAGTGGGTCTTCCTCCGTGTCAATTTCCCCTTTTGGGATTGACCATGCCCCCAAGTCTTTATTAACCCACAACGGCCCTCCAGGGTGAACGAGAAATACTTGAAGAGCACCGTTGCGCTTTCGATACATGAGAATGCCGGCGCTGATTTTAGCCATACGGATATTGTAACAGTAGAATGCCTTTATGAAGCACAGCGCCGCTTTATGATATCTTCTATTCCATTGTCTGAACTTATATGAGACAAAAGGTGCTGGGCTGAGCTGCAAGAGGTTTTGCACAAAATAAGTTACTCAGATAATTTAAACCTTGACATTAAGCACCGGCAGCCCCAGCCTCTGCCTTTTGTTTTCACCTTTGAAAAGTTCATTTTTTCGCTCCGGTGCATCTCCTCTTTCTCCCTCGTGCTGCGTCTGAAGCTTTGTCGGAAGGCTTGACGCATGATGCAACGCGTATTTCCCGAATTTTTCGGAGACCTTATCAACAGCGGTATATATCTTCGAAAACCTCTCTATCCTTTCTGTATCATCAAAGAGCGTATACTGGACATTCGTCTCCGGCATAAGGCCGGCAAGGACAACCCCGGTTTGGCGGTATAGGGCGCGGGATCTGTAGATCTGATCGAAACCCTCTCTGAGCGGCCCGAAGAGGTCGATAGGATATGCAGTGGCCCGGTCCAATTTGATATCTATCCCGGCGTCCCTGAACTCCTGCGTACGGAGGAAAAGGATAAGCCTTGTTGCCGATAGCTTATACCGCCGCGCCTTGATGCATGCGTTTTCAAGGTTTTTTGAAAGCTGGGCAAAGACAAATGT
>JBAIXS010000181.1:0-2046 GCA_037916395.1 Candidatus Sulfobium mesophilum | reverse complement strand
TTCAACCTCGCGCCCGGAGTTGCGCTCAGCAAGGCTGTTGATGTTGTGGAGGAGACCGCGCGGAAGTTAGAGCTTCCCGCAAGTATAAGCGGCAGTTTCCAGGGGACGGCTCAGTCTTTCAAGGCGTCTCTTAGGAATGAACCTCTTCTCATACTGGCGGCCCTCATTACCGTCTACATCGTCTTGGGGGTGTTGTACGAAAGCTTCATCCACCCTGTCACGATACTTTCTACCCTGCCGTCTGCCGGCGTCGGTGCTGTCTTATCACTTATTATCTTCGGTGCGGAGCTTGATGTAATAGCGATTATCGGCATCATTCTTCTGATCGGTATCGTAAAGAAAAACGGTATTATGATGGTGGACTTCGCCCTTGATGCAGAGCGGAAAGAAGGGAAAGAACCCGAAGAGGCTATCTATCAGGCATGTCTTCTTCGGTTCAGGCCGATTATGATGACGACCCTGGCCGCGCTTCTGGGCGCACTGCCGCTGGCGCTGGGCCACGGGATGGGGTCGGAGCTCCGCCGTCCTCTTGGGATCTCGATCATAGGCGGACTTATCTTCAGTCAGGTGCTGACCCTTTATACGACGCCGGTCATCTATCTTGCATTCGACAGGCTGGCAAAACGCATCCGCAACCGGGGCGGGGAGCGGCTGGGCAAAGAATGAACATCTCTGAGGTTTTTATCAAGAGGCCGGTTGCGACCTCGCTCCTTACCTTCGGGATTGTACTGGCAGGGGTGATTGCATTACAGCACCTTCCGGTTTCTCCTTTGCCGCAGGTGGATTTCCCGACGATATCTGTGCAGGCGAACCTGCCCGGCGCAGATCCCGAGACAATGGCGACGTCGGTGGCAGCTCCGCTTGAGCGACAGCTGGGGCATATTGCGGGCGTCACGGAGATGACATCCGTCAACAATAGGGGCTCCACTAACATAACGATGCAGTTTGATATGGACCGCAATATCGACGGGGCGGCGCGCGATGTCCAGGCGGCAATAAATGCAGCACGGGGATATCTGCCGCCCAATCTGCCGAATAATCCCACATACAGGAAAGTGAATCCGTCGGATGCGCCTATCCTCATCATTGCCCTTACCTCCGATACATTGACGAAACCGCAAATGTATAATGCTGCATCGTCCATTATGGCGCAAAAATTGGCCCAGGTGAAGGGTGTGGGGCAGGTATTCGTCGGAGGAGGATCGCTGCCTGCCGTAAGAGTCGAATTGAATCCCATGGCTTTAAACAAATACGGTGTAAGTCTCCAGACTGTGCGAGGTGTTCTTTCCAGCACCAACGCCAACAGGCCCAAAGGAGAGCTGGAAAGGGGTGACAAAAGGTGGGAGATACAGACCAATGACCAGATCTTTACGGCCAAGGAATACGAGCCCACGATTATAGATTACAGGTCCGGGGCGGCTGTCCGGCTGCCCGATATCGCGCAGGTGGTGGATTCTGTGGAGGATATCCGGCAGGCAGGGTATGTCAATGGAAAACCCTCCGTCTTTCTCGTCATATTCCGTCAGCCGGGGGCGAATATTATCGAGACGGTGGACAATATTCAAAGCATTCTTCCTCAGTTAAAGGCCGCCATCCCCGGGGCGATCGACCTGACGACTGTCGTCGACCGCACCCCTCCCATCCGGAGTTCTTTAAAAAATGTTATGGAGGCGCTGATTGCCTCTGGCATTTTGGTCATATTGGTTGTATTTTGGTTCTTAAGGAATGTAAGGGCTACGTTGATCCCTGCAGTGGCTATATTCGTATCGATTGTTGGGACATTTGGCGTGATGTACCTTTTCGGCTATTCCCTTGATAATCTTTCCCTGATGGCGCTTACTATTGCGACCGGGTTTGTTGTCGATGATGCCATAGTCGTCCTCGAAAACATTACGCGGTACAGGGAAAAAGGAGAATCGCCGCTTGAGGCTGCGATTTCCGGCACTAAGGAGATCTCTTTTACGGTTTTGTCCATGAGCACCTCACTGGTTGCAGTCTTTATCCCGATTCTCCTTATGGGCGGTATGGTAGGCCGGTTGTTCCGAG